>NZ_VOYP01000005.1:0-132947 GCF_013420235.1 Acinetobacter sp. YH01022
CCGTTGAAGACTACGACGTTGATAGGTTGGATGTGGAAGCATAGTGATATGTGAAGCTGACCAATACTAATTGCTCGTGAGGCTTGACTATACAACACCCAAACAGTTGTTGTATAAAGCATCAATTGATTCGATATTAAGCAAAACAGCTTGATTTAGTGAACGCTAAAGAACAAAATATGACAGCTCAGATATACCTGTTAATGAATTCTATTTGACCAAGCATTGGCATATAAATAAGACCAAACGCAAAGTCATAAACAGTTGTGCTGGCGACCATAGCAAGAGTGAACCACCTGATCCCTTCCCGAACTCAGAAGTGAAACCTCTTAGCGCTGATGGTAGTGTGGGATTACCCATGTGAGAGTAAGTCATCGCCAGCTCATTATTCCTTAAAAAGCCCCCTCTAATGAGGGGGCTTTTTTTATCGGTAAAGAAAAAGATGTAATTCAAAAAGAATAATTCAATTTTGCTTTTATTGATTCAAATTCAAAATTGTCAATTTAAGAATGGTTAAAAACTAAACCCAAGGGTCTAGGATTTTGGTCATTTTTAATACTTTAGTAGAGTGTTTACTCAAAAATGGCTGTGTTCAACTGAGTCAGTTACGAAAGCATGCTGCTATAAATCATTAAAAATAATAAAAAGATTACAGGTCATGTGCTGTGTCGTAGTAATCACAATGAATTAAAACTCACAGGAGGTGGGGATATGGCAATGAATACAGTCAATGTAAATGATGTTATTGATAAAGCTGAATTTAAGACCTTTCATTTTAAGGTCGTGTTTTTGTGTTTGGTAATTATTCTGTTTGATGGTTATGATTTGGCAATTAATGGAGTAACTTTACCACTATTAATGAAGGACTGGGGCCTCAGTGCTGTTCAAGCGGGAATGCTGGCCAGTACAGCTCTTGCAGGCATGATGTTTGGCGCGATGCTATTCGGTACTTTGGCGGATAAAATTGGCCGTAAAAAAGTGATCCTGACCTGCGTGGTGTTATTTAGTGGATTTACCTTTGCGGGTGGATTTGCTTCAAATCCAACAGAGTTTGGTGCTTTACGTTTCCTTGCAGGGTTGGGCATTGGCGGGGTATTACCCAACCTTGTTGCTTTAACTTCAGAATATGCTCCGCAGCGTTTAAGAGCAACACTGGTCACCACGATGTTTAGTGGCTATGCGGTAGGCGGTGTAATGGCAGCGCTATTTGGTGCCTGGTTTACTCCGAATTTTGGCTGGCAAATTATGTTCTTTATTGCAGGCGTACCATTATTGCTGTTACCGCTGATCTGGAAATTTCTGCCTGAATCGTTAACCTTTTTAGTCAAGGCTCAAAAGGATGAACATGCACGAAATATCTTGCAGCGTCTTAGCGCAAATTTAGTCTTGAATGCACAAACTAAATTTGAACTGAGTGAAGTTAAAATTTCTGAACCTGCTTTTGTCAGCAGCTTGTTTAAGCAGGGGCGTGCAGGCAGTACGCTGTTGTTCTGGCTTGCATTCTTTATGTGTCTGTTAACGCTATACGCGTTGGGCAGCTGGTTGCCAAAGCTGATGATGGCAGCAGGTTACTCAATGAATAACAGCTTGATGTTCCTACTTGCGATGAATATTGGTGCGGTAATCGGTACAGTTGGTGGCGGTATTCTTGCAGATAAATTCCATTTAAAACCAGTCATTATTACTTTATGTTTATCAGGTGCTGTGGCTTTATCTTTACTTGGCTTTAAATCTCCACAACCTGTGATTTATTTACTGGTTGCAGTTGCTGGTGCATCCGCGATTGGTTCACAAATTTTGCTTTATAGTTATGTCGCACAGTATTATCCGCTAACCGTACGTTCAACGGGTATTGGCTGGGCTTCTGCAGTTGGACGTACTGGTGCGATTATCGGACCAATCCTGATTGGAATGTTGCTGGGTATGGAATTGCCACATCAATTTAACTTTATGGCAGTCGGTTTACCGGTAATTGTTGTGGCACTTGCGGTAGCATTGATTGTTCGTCAAGACAAAGTGGTAAAAGCTGATCCATTAGCGGTGAAAAAACTGAACACTCTAAAAGCCCAATGATCGTATTGTGATCAGAATCTTTAAGCGTTAAATATTTCAAAAATATCTAAACCTCTTCAAATGAAGAGGTTTTTTTATGCTATTTCATAAAAGATTAAACCAATCAAAAAAATAATCGAGCTAGAAGGCCTGAAAAGCCCAATTTACTTATAAAAATGATCATAAATTACTCTAATAATAATGTGATATATCAATCAAATAAATGTTATTTCAGTGATCATAGAAGAATATCAATTAGTCTTATTGTGCGTTAAATCCGGCTTGCGTATATTGCGTCGAATTAAATATTCAGCCGAATATTTAAAGGATGTTACGGACAAGTACTCATGGGAGATGAGAACGATGACAATGGAAACTGTAGATATAAATTCTGTAGTCGACAATGCGAAATTTACGCCTTTTCACTTCAATGTAGTTGCTTGGTGTTTACTGGTAATTTTATTTGATGGTTATGATTTGGCAATTAATGGTGTAACTTTACCACTATTAATGAAGGACTGGGGCCTCAGTGCCGTTCAAGCGGGAATGCTTGCCAGTACAGCTCTTGCAGGCATGATGTTTGGTGCGATGATCTTTGGTTCCTTGGCGGACAAGATTGGTCGTAAGAAAGTCATCATGATCTGTATTGTTTTATTCAGTGGTTTAACCTTTGCAGGTGGTTTTGCTTCTAACCCAACTGAATTTGGTATTTTACGCTTTCTGGCCGGTCTGGGTATTGGCGGTGTGATGCCAAACCTGGTGGCGCTGACTTCTGAATATGCCCCACAAAAAATGCGCAGCACACTTGTGACCACCATGTTTAGCGGTTATGCGGTCGGCGGTGTGATGGCGGCATTATTAGGTTCATGGTTTACGCCTGATTTTGGTTGGCAAATCATGTTCTTTATTGCCGGTATTCCTTTATTTTTACTGCCTGTAATCTGGAAATTCTTGCCTGAATCTTTGGCGTTTATGGTAAAGCAAAACAAGCAGGCTGAGGCACGTCGTATTGTGCGTCGCCTGTCGCCAAATACCAAGGTTACGGACCAGACCACATTTACTTTGCCACAGGAAAGTGTACCTGAAGCGGCAAACGTAGTAAGCCTGTTCCGTCGTGGTCGTGCAACCAATACCTTATTGTTCTGGGTTGCATTCTTCACCTGCTTGCTGACCATGTATGCCTTGAGCAGCTGGTTACCGAAGCTGATGATGGCGGCAGGTTACTCGATGGATAACAGCCTGATGTTTATGATGGTCATGAACGTGGGTGCAGTTGTCGGTATTGTGGGTGGTGGTATTCTTGCAGACCGTTTCCACTTGAAACCTGTATTGATGGTTCTGGGCATGATGGGTGCGGTTGTGATGAGCTCAATGGGCTTTGCGTCTAACCAGTTCTTACTTTACATCTTGGTGTTCCTGGCGGGTGCAGCATCGATTGGTTCGCAAATGTTGCTGTATAGCTATGTTGCGCAGTTCTACCCACTTGCAGTACGTTCAACAGGAATTGGCTGGTCGTCTGCGATTGGTCGTATGGGCGCGATTGTAGGTCCAATTTTGATTGGTGGCTTACTGGGTATGAACCTGCCTGCACATTTCAACTTCATTGCAGTCGGCTTACCGGTGCTAATTACTGCTATTGCTGTTGCATTGATTATGCATGATGATGAGTCTGAAAAGATTGGTTCAACTGAACCGGCAGTGTCTAAAGCTTAAAAGTTAAGTTTAAAAAGAAGCCTCCGAAAGGGGGCTTTTTTTTAATGATATAATTAAAAAATCAACTTAAAAATTAAAAAGAGGGAAAGTAAATGTCTTTTAGGCCGGGGACTGTTTCAAAAATACTTTGGCATTTTACAGGTGGTCCATTATGGGATGTAGAAACTAATAAACAATTAAAAGAGTTAAAACCTTCTATAAAAGGGTATGAAGCTTTAAACTCAATTTTGGAAAGTAAAGAAATTCGTATTGGAAATTATAATGAAATAGTAAAAATTGTATTACCTATTAAGAAAGTTTTTGACTTTGAGAATAATACTTTCAATGTAGTAAAAAACTATCCAGTAACCATTAAGTCTGCTCCTGTTTGTTGTATTGCAGATATACCACTACAACACATTGCTTATCATGCAAATAGATATGGAAAAATTGCAATAGGTTTTAGACGTGAAGCGATTATAAAAGCTGGTTTTAATCCAGTAATGTATACCTTAGAGAATTCTCAATTACTTAATAAGATATATAAAAGTTATGACGCTGCTACAGATTTAGAATCTATAACTTGGGAGCTAGAAAGTGAATGTAATGATATAGATAGTGAATTAGAGAGTTTTAAATATGAACAAGATATTGATACTAAAATTGATGTATGGCCTTTGAGCCAAGCTATAACAAGCTTAGATTATGCTACTACTGATATAAATGAAGGATATTCAAAATTTCTAGCTTATATCAAAACATTTGATGAGTCAGAATTTGATACGATTTACTGTGAAAGGGAATGGCGCTCAATTAAAAGTTTCTGTTTTTCTATTGATGATATAGCGGTAATTATTCTTCCTCGTGAACAAGATGGTTTTAACTATTATGAAGATTTTATTAGTAAAACCAAATTACCTAGATCTATTTGTATAGCTGCATGGGAAGACCTCATAGAACATTAAAGCTCTATACATTATTTTTGTATTTTTAGATAATTTATAAATTACAAACCACATGTACATAACTATGAAACTCAACTCATTCTCCCCAATCCCTGAAGATGACGATGAATTGCATCTTCCTGAACTGGTGTACTGGGCATCTCTTGGTGACATCGACCAAGTCGAACAGGCTTTACAGGAAGGCCTGGACGTCAACTCTGCCGATGAAGAAGGCTATAGCGCCTTACAGGCAGCAGCTGAAAATGATCATTTAGAAGTCGTGAAGCTATTGATAAGTAAAGGCGCAGATGTTGATCATCGCAGTACCTATACGGCTTTAGAGCTTGCTGAAATGGCAGGCAATAAAGAAGTCGTAGCTTATCTTAAAAGCTTAAAAGGATTATCGTGATAAAAAAGAAGCCCCATCATTTTGATAGGGCTTCTTTATATAGGTTGCCTAGGTATGACTCCTGTCGTACCTCACGTCCTGATGCTCAAACTTTATTATTGTTGTTTTCTGTTTGGGAAACGTCCTGTTTCCTGATGAATTTAGAATAAGAAATTTATCTTGAGGCAGATAGAGGTTAATAGAACCATTTTATGTACGTTATCTCTTACACAGGCTGACCATAGCAAATGAAAGTTTGTTACCAATAAAAAATAGTGATTTTCAATATTGTACTTAGAATAAAACGGGTGAGCGATTTGAATGGCAGAGGATCATCAGGATGAAAATAAAAATATTCCGACAGCGTATGCTGATCACAACTATATTAATCAGTACAGCAAGTTTAACCGCGTGTAATGCACAAACTGATGCTGTAAGTCCGGCATCCAAGTCAGCCGTAGAAACTACATCTTCCAAACCTTCTTCAGGTTCAGTCAATCAAACGTATAAACTCACCACCGTCGCAGAATTTAATGAACCCTGGGCCATGACAGGGCTGAAGGATGGTCGTTTACTGGTCACTGAAAAAAAGGGAAAGTTACAGTTATTTGACCCCAAAACCATAGAAAAAATTGAAGTCAAAGGCATTCCTAAGGTGGCCTATGGCGGGCAAGGCGGTTTGGGTGATATAGCCTTGCATCCACAATTTGAACAGAACCATATCATTTACTTAAGCTATGCAGAAGCAGGACAGGGAGGCTATGGGGCTGTGGTCGCACATGGCGAACTGGATCTGTCCAATGTTCAGCAACCACAGGTTAAAAATTTAAAAACTATCTGGCAACAGGTGCCTAAAGTATCAGGGCAGGGACATTATGCCCATCGGCTCCTGTTTGGTCAGGATGGAAAGTTATGGATTAGCTCAGGTGAACGCCAGAAGTTTGATCCTGCGCAAAATATGCAATCCAATTTAGGCAAAATATTGCGTTTAAATGAGGATGGCACACCTGCCTCAGGCAATCCGTTTAACGGTCAGGGCGAGATCGCAAAACAGGTCTGGTCATTGGGACATCGTAATCCATTAGGTATAGCATTTGATCCTAAAGGGAAACTTTGGGTCGTGGAAATGGGTCCCAAAGGTGGAGATGAATTGAATCTGATTGTCAAAGGTGAAAATTACGGTTATCCGCTGGTTTCAAATGGCGATCATTATGATGGCAGAGATATTCCTGACCACCATACCCGCCCTGAATTTAAAGCACCTGAAATTAGTTGGACACCTGTCATCTCGCCATCCAGCCTGATTTTTTATACCGGTTCGCAATTTCCTGCATGGAAAAATAAAGCCCTGATTGGTGGCTTGTCTTCCAAGTCCATTGTGGTGGTAGATACAGCGATGAAACCTGTGACTGAAGTACAGCGTGTAGATATGAAGCAACGTATCCGTGATTTGCTGCAAGCTGCAGATGGTTCAATTTGGGTGCTGGAAGATGGTAAAAATGCCAGACTGCTGAAAATGACTGCGAAATAAGGTGATTAATAGATATCTTTCATAAATCAAAAATATGTTCAATCTTAATTTTTTTAATTCAGCACAGCCTCATTTGATGGATTTCATTTTGATGCCTTTGCGTAGGCAATATCGCTACTTTTGAAAGGTCAAAATGAGGATCTCAAAATATATTTTGAGTCCGTAAGAAAAACTTTTTGTTTCCCATACATGACTTTCTTGTCGTGATGGGAAACGTGTGGCATCCATGCCACACTCATGAATCCAATACTTGCTAAAAAATCAATTTTTTATTTTCGTATTATGAAATACTTATAGTCATTGAAAATGATTTATGAAATAAATTTAATAAAGTTCAAAAGCCTCTGATGGGGCTTTTAGAATAATTGATATTCATGACTGCATTGAATCAGACTGTGTAATGCTCGTCTGCATTAAACACATTGGCCTGAATCTGGATCAGTTTACGGTTGCCTTGTTTGCCATTCATGCCCCAATCGGCAATCCTGATATTATCCACAATAGTTACATCACCTTTCTGCCATTGTAGTGACAGGCTATTCTAGTATATGGCATCAAAAAAGGCCTGCTTGTCTTGATGGTTCCATTTTATTATTTTGTTGAGAGTGGCTGGAATAATTCTGAGGGTTATTCTAATGATTCCTCATTTTTGTATGCTTGTGATTATAGAGTTTGAAGTTTCAATAGCATGTAAACTTTAATCGTTTTAGTTGAAGTTTTCGATAAATACTCAGCCCGATCAGCATCATGCATAAAGAAAAAAACCTCGACATCCTGTCGAGGTTTTTTATATTCTTTCTAAGGTATAACTCCTGTCGTACCTTGCAGCATCCTGCTGTTATATCACTTATCTTTCTAGTTGTAAGTTTAGAGACTTCCTGTCTCAGTATGAGTTAAATATATCGTGAAAGATAATGTGTGAAAAGTAGATATATTCTTCAACTCTTGTAAGCTTAAACGTACAACGATTTTCTAGGTATCAATTGCTTACGTATTGAATCAGTTTATCCAGTACACTTTTTAAAGCTTTTTCATCAAACTCATTCGGTTCAAATTCTTCGGTTTTATTACGTGAAAAAATATCGCGAATTTCAATCACTGCATTACTGTCCACTAAGCCAAGTTGCGTTCCGACCTGGCGAATCTGGTCGATGGAACGGGAGCCATTGGTTGCACCATAGCCAATATAGGCAGCCGGTTTACCTTGCCATTCCTTACCGACGTAATCGAGGGCATTTTTAAGTGCCGGGCTGTAGCCATGGTTATATTCAGGGCTAATAAAAATGAAGGCATCGCCTGAAGCCACTTTATCTGCCCAGTCTTGTTGTTTGGGTTGATCATAAATGCCCGTAATTGGAGGATGGCTACCAGCAAAAATCGGCAGAGCCCATTCTTTTAAATCGACCAGTTCGGCCTGAACTGTACTGAAATTGGCCTGATCAATACTGCGCTTGACCCAACGTGCCACTTTAATGGCAGTCCGACCTTCACGCACGCTACCCACGACAATATATATTTTCATGTATAGATCCTAGATTTTTTGAATTGTCATCTTTAACTTATTATGAATATTATTTATTGAATATTAAGGATTTGTATCTTTAACCATCGCTGTAAGCAGAAAATAAAAAAGCTCCCGAAGGAGCTTTTAAAAAATCATGCGTTAGATGATCTTTTACATCAGTTTAATAGCTTGCTGACCAGCAGGGGTCACTTTAAAGATTTCCACTTCAAAGGTAATGTCCTTGCCTGCAAGCGGGTGATTAAAATCAATTTCAGTAATATCTTCACCGACTGATTTCACCACACCAAATAGACTTTGCTTGGCTTTATCTTCAAATTCAATCATATGACCCACAACAGGAGGCTGTTCGAATTTAACGGTGTCAAACTTTTGTACGTTTTCAGCATTCCATGGACCAAAAGCTTCTTCTGGGGGAAGACTCACGGTACGACGGTCCCCGGCACGTAGACCAAACAGGGCTTTTTCGAAACCCGGCAATAAACTGCCATCACCCATTACCAGGCTGACAGGCATTTCGCGGCTACGGGTGTTGTCAATTTCCACGCCATTTTCAATGGCGACCGAAAAATGCAGCTCGACTTTAGAGCCTTCTGCAATTCGGGTTTCTTCATTTGGATTAATAAAATCAGTCATTTTGTTGCGCTTCCGCACGTTGAATACGGTGTTTTTCCAGGAAAAACGTATCGATCAGGAGCAAGATAGTCCCCACGGTAATGGCACTATCGGCAATATTAAAAGCAGGAAAGTGGCTGTTGTTGTAGTAAACATGAATAAAATCGACCACATAACCCAAGGTGACCCGGTCAATCAGGTTACCGATGGCGCCACCCAGAATCAGGGCAATCGCCATAGGTAAAATCACGATTTTTTTTGGCATACGCATCAGCCAAAATACAAAAATTACAGACACTAACGCTGCCAGTGAAGTAAAGAAATAGCGTTGCCATCCACCGGCATCGGACAGGAAACTAAAGGCTGCGCCATAGTTATGTAGCAATGTCCAGTTTAAAAAGGGCAGTACAGGGACCGGATCTGCATAATTCAGATGCGTCGTTGCAAACCATTTGGTCCATTGATCCAGAATAATTGCCACAATGGATAATCCGACCCACACAAGATTGTGCGGGTAGAACTGGAATAAGCCCTTTTTATTTTGCGGATTAGGCATACTTTCTCTCTTCGCCTTGACCTGTAGGAAGGTTAATAATACAGCGAGAACAAAGGCCTGGATGTTCATGATGTGTATTCACATCAGGCAGTACATGCCAGCAGCGTGCACATTTCTCACCATCGGCTGCAGAGACTTTGACGCGTAAACCTTCCAGATCAGTGGCTTCACCTTGCGCTGCATCAAAGGCATTTACAGTAACTTGAGAGGTGATCAGGACAAAACGAAGCTCGTCACCTAACTGATCCAGTACTGCTTTCAGTTCAGCATTGGCCCAAAGTTCAACTTTGGCGGACAGGTTAGAACCAATCAGTTTGGCATTACGTGCCGCTTCAATTTGCTTGTTGACTGCAGATTTAACGCTAATTAAAGTCTGCCAGTCGGCTTCTGAAACCAGGTTGGCTGTTGAAGCGACTGGAATGTCATACCACTCGGCAGTGAACACGTATTTCTCGCTTTGACCTGGAATTAAAGGCCAAGCTTCTTGAGCAGTAAAGCTCAAGATCGGTGCCATCCAGCGAACAAAGGCTTGGACCAGGTGATACAAGGCAGTTTGTGCAGAATGACGGGCTTGTGAATCCGCTTTGGTGGTGTACTGACGGTCTTTGATGATGTCGAGATAGAAACCACCCAAGTCATTGATACAGAAGTTAGTCAAGGCATTGGTGACGATATGGAAGTTCATATCTTCATACGCTTGTTGAATGGTTTTTTGTACGTCCGCAGCACGTTGCAGGATGTATTGATCCAGCGCGATCAATTGATCCACTGGCAAGGCATCAGTAGCTGGCTGGAAGCCATTCAGGTTGGCCAGCAAGAAACGCAGGGTATTACGAATACGGCGGTAACCATCCGAAGCACGGCTAAAGATTTCCTTACCTGCGGTCATTTCATAGCGGTAATCTGCCGATGCAATCCAAAAGCGTAAGCCGTCTGCACCCATGTCTTTAATAATGTCTTGTGGAGTAATGATGTTACCCAACGATTTCGACATCTTGCGGCCTTTTTCATCGACTACGAAGCCGTGAGTTAACAAGCCTTTGTATGGTGCGCGTTCATTGATCGCAATTGAGGTGAGCAATGAAGACTGGAACCAGCCACGGTGTTGGTCTGAACCTTCAAGATATAAATCGGCTGGGTCTTGTAACTCTTCACGCTCACGTAGAACTGCATAATGCGTCGTACCTGAGTCGAACCAAACGTCTAAGGTGTCGCGTACTGCATTGTAGTGCTCGGCATCCTCGCCAATGAAGTCTTTGGCTTCACGGTTGTACCAGCCATCAATCCCTTCTTGTTCGATCAGTTTCGCAACTTCTTCGATCAATTCAGGTGTGCGTGGGTGCAATTCGTTGGTGTCTTTATGTACAAAGAATGGAATTGGCACGCCCCAAGTACGTTGACGTGAAATACACCAGTCCGGACGGCCTTCAATCATCGCTTGGATACGGTTTTTACCCCAATCCGGTACAAAGCTGATGTCATTTTCAATCGCATTCAGTGCGCCTTGACGTAAACCTTTGGCATCCATGCTGATAAACCATTGTGGTGTAGCGCGGAAAATAATTGGAGTTTTATGACGCCAGCAGTGCGGATAGCTGTGTTTGATTGGGTGATGTGCCCACAGCTTATTGTTTTCTGCCAAAGTCGCAATAATTTGTGGATTGGCTTTGTAGATGTGTTCGCCTGCAAAGATTGGTGCAGTAGGTAAATATACGCCATTGCCACCGACAGGATTGTCAACTTTTAGGTTGTATAATAGGCCGACTTTATAGTCGTCCACACCGTGGCCTGGCGCGGTATGTACTGCCCCTGTACCACTGGTTGCAATGACGTGTTCACCCAGGATGACCGGTACTTGACGATCAGCGATTAACGGATGTTGCAGTTGCAGGTTTTCAAGTTTTGCGCCGGTAAAATCGGCAATCACTTCAACAGTGCTAAAGCCATAACGTTCAGTCGCAGATTCAACCAGATCTTTGGCCAAGATAAAGTTTTGCGGTTGTTTATCTTCACCACGTGCTTTGACCAATTGATATTCAATTTCAGCATGCAGGGCAACGGCCTGGTTGGCAGGTAATGTCCAAGGTGTTGTGGTCCAGATCACGATGTCAGTGCAGTCAGTTACTTGAACGCCTAAACGTGCAGATAGGTCTGCTAAATCGACCACAGCAAAACCGACATCAATTGCATCGGATTTTTTATCTTCATATTCAACTTCGGCTTCTGCCAATGCAGAACCACAGTCCAAACACCAGTTCACAGGTTTAAGACCCGGTTCAATATGACCTGCTTTGGCAATTGCACCCAATGAACGCACGATATCGGCTTCTTGCTTGAAGTTCATGGTGAGGTAGGGGTTATCCCAGTCACCGAACACGCCCATACGCACGAAGTCTTTTTTCTGTAATTCAACCTGGGTGTAGGCATACTCACGGCAGTGCTTGCGGAAAGTGGCGGCATCGACTTTCACGCCGACTTTGCCGACTTTTTCTTCAACTTTCAGTTCAATAGGCAGACCGTGACAGTCCCAACCCGGAACATAAGGGGCATCATAACCATCCATCACGCGGCTTTTGATGATGATGTCTTTAAGGACTTTGTTGACGGCATGGCCTAAATGGATTTGGCCGTTTGCGTACGGAGGGCCATCATGAAGCACATATTTTTTCTTGCCAATACGCGATGCACGAATCTGCTGATAAATGTTGTCGGCATACCACTCTTCTAACCATTTTGCTTCACGTACTGCCAGATTTGCTTTCATTGCAAATTCAGTACCTGGGAGGTTTAGCGTGGCTTTATAATCCACTGCATTTTCAGGAGTTTGCTTATCGCTCATGCAAGTTGTCTTCCAATTTAATCAGTCTGAGGCTGACGCGTTTTACAATAAAAAATCTGGGATTTAAAAGGGAAAATGCGGCGTGTTTTGTCGAAACTCAAGCAGTTTCTCAACATCGTCATCAATTCCGACTTTTAATGCTTCAAGCGAAGGGTAGTCCTTTTCGCCATGTAAATAGTTCAAGAATGTCACCCGCATTAACAGGCCATACAGATTAGCAGAAACATCAGGAAAATGTACTTCTAATCGCCATTCCGGATGGACTTGTTTGATGGCCGGTCGGGTACCGACATGTCCGGCACCGAACAGGGCGGTAGGTTCATAGCCTGCAATGCCTGATTTTTCAGGATTGTCGGCTTTCACTTTATCTTTTAACGATAGGGTTTCACACATCACCTCTACGCCGTAAATGCCTTTCAAGCACGGTTTATGACGGTTTAGCGCGACATTAATGGTTGGAAAATCAAGGGTTCGTCCAATCTGGTCACCGTATTGTACCCGACCGGTGATGCTATAGGGACGGCCAAGTAATTTGGCAGCAAGGGCTAAATCACCTGCTTGCAAGGTCTGGCGGATCCTGGTCGAACTGACGCGTTCACCATCCAGTGCAACCGTAGTTAAGTTGGTGACCTGAAAACCATAGGCTGTTAAAAATTCACTATTGCCCTGACGGTTTTTGCCAAAGTGGAAGTCATCGCCCAATACCAGGCTGTGGGCATTCAGTTTGAGTTTTAACAGTTCAGCAAAGTTTTCAGCATTTAGACTGCGGAAATGGTTATCAAATTTTGCAACGGCAATGTAGTCCACGCCCAGTTTAGTCAGATATTCCACTTTTTCACGCAGTGAGGTAATACGTGGAGGAGCATCATAACCCTTAAAAAACTCCAGAGGTTGCGGCTCAAAAATCATCACCAGCGTTTTTAAATTTTCTGCGGCTGCCAGCTGTTTTAACTGGCTAATCATTGCCTGATGGCCCAAATGTACACCGTCAAAATTACCAATGGTTACGGCCGTTTTTGGCAATTGAAAATTGGGCGCTAAAGCATTCAGGCGGAGCAGCTTCATGGGCGAATCAATAAGTGAAAAGTTATCAGGGCTATATATTGCCATAATCTTACGCGTTCGTCTTGTTGTTGTGTTTTCATACAAAAAAATATTAAATTTCTTGCAAAAATAGTATTTGAAAAAATCTGCATCCAGAAGATTCATTGCATGGAATGGTTTCAAAATCGTTCATGATAAGAAAAATAAATTTAAATATTCAAGTGAATCGGGGGGATCAAATTTTTGTACGGGAACGTGCTTATGATTTTAAATTTGCACTTATTGGGTAATTCTTTTCTAATTGGCACAATTTTAAATTTGTGCATCGATAAGGTTTTGCTATGTCTGATCTGGCTTTAATTATGGCTTTGCCCAGTGAATCTAAAGGTCTGTTTGAACAGGCAGGCATCGAAGTCCATTACAGCGGTATAGGCAAAGTCAATGCGGCATATAAAGCCTTCGAGGTGATTCACAAGACCGGTTGCAAGACCCTGCTCAATTTGGGTACCGCCGGAAGTTCGCATTTTAATGCGCATGAACTGGTCGAAGTCAGCACCTTTGTGCAACGGGATATGGATGTCTCTCCGCTCGGTTTTGCAGTTGGGGTTACGCCTATGGATGAGGATCATCCGGCAGAAATCCATTTGCAGTCCTATTTTCAGCATTTGCCTCAAGGTATCTGCGGAACAGGGGACAGCTTTGAGATAGGCTTGCCTAAAGTGCCATGCCATCTGGTCGATATGGAAGGCTATGCCATGGCCAAAGTCTGTAAAAAACTGGGGGTAAGATTCGTTTCAGTGAAATATATTACCGATGGGGCCAATGAAACTGCGCATCTGGATTGGGAAGAAAATTTATTGTTGGGTGCGCAAAAGCTATCAAAATTATATCAAACGATAAAAGAAGAACAGTGAAAGTGGAAATTCGGCGACCATAGAAAACTATGGTCGTATGCCAAAACTATCGTTGACGATAATTTAAGAGTTATGGACGGGGAATGACGCCATATAACATCATGTGTACCGTATGGTGAATACAACGTTGTTGCATACTGCGGTTGCGTAAGGTTTTACCCGTGACCATTTCCATTTGCGTGGCAAAATCTGCATAGTTTTGCGTCAATGCCCAAATATTCAAAATCAGCAGTTCAGGATCAATTTCTTTGGCAATTTTCCCCTGTTCCTGCCATACGCTAATCACTTTAGCCTTGCGCTTAAACAGTTTCTTTAAAGGACCTTTTAGAATTGGCAAAATATGGGGTGCACCTTGGATCACTTCCAGCGCAAACAGGCGGGATGCTTTCGGTTGAGTACGTGACACTTCAATTTTTTGCAATAAATAATTGGTAATCGCTTCTTCAGGTTCCAACTCTGATTCCAGCATTTGCAGTGGCGCAAGCCATTTCTGTAGAACGGTGGTGAGCACTTCTACATATAAAGCTTCTTTATTTTCATAATAATAGAAAATATTCGATTTATGCATTTCAGCAATCTGAGCAATCTCGTCTAAGCTTGCCCCATTAAAACCGTAAAGGGAAAATACATCGAGTGCAGCATTTAGCAATTGATGTCTTTTTTGTGTACTCTTTTTTTGTTCCATTGGCAAATTTAAAAAAATTAAAGGGGAAAGGCAAATTGTACGGCAAATCGACAGATTTGTGCATTACTAAAAATTGCATTTTTATCATAATTGATAGTTTATTCTGTAGGTTAGCTATTTAATGAGTTAAAAATCCTATAGAACCTACCGATAGGCAATGATTGCATTTCTTATATAAATGATTAAATGGGATTGATTTTTTTTGGTAAATGATACGACTGGTTTTTTGTGTTTAGATTTGGTGCAGTTTTAAAAAAACTAAAGAGTATGTTTAAGCTGGACTAAAAGATGCATAAACCGAGGAAGGATAACGGATCGTTTAGATTCGTTATCGCCGTGTTGCATGCTCAGGTTGCCAATACAGCCTTTAATACTTGCTGTTCCAGCTCGGTAAATGAGTAATCTTTTTTACGTGGTCGAGGCAAATCCACTTTAAACTGCTGGGCAATGTGCCCCTTATCTAACAGGATAATCCGGTCGGCCAGTTGTACGGCTTCACTGACATCATGAGTGACTAAAATGGCGGTAAAGCCCTGTTCAGTCCAGAGTTTTTCAATCAGGTTCTGCATGTCCAAACGGGTGAGTGCATCCAGCGCACCTAAAGGCTCATCAAGCAGCAAAATGCGAGGTTTATGCGATAAGGCTCGGGCCAGTGCAGTACGCTGACGCTGACCGCCTGAAAGTTGTGATGGCCAGAGTCCGGCCTTTTCTTTCAAGCCGACTTTTTCCAGTAGTGCAGAAGCGTTGGCTTGCTGTTCTTTGGCTAAACCCAATTGTACATTTTGCTCAATGCTACGCCACGGCAACAGTCGTGGGTCCTGGAACATGACCCGAATGTCATCGCTGGTGATGCCTTCGCGAATATGACGTGCTGATTTAAACTTGATTTCGCCATAGCTCGGTTGTTCCAGATCGGCAATCAGACGCAGCAGGGTACTTTTACCACAGCCACTGCGTCCGACAATGGCCAGGAATTCACCCGGTTGAATATGCAGGTCCAGATCTTCCAGAACTTTCACTTCGCCATAGAATTTGTGCAGCTGTTCAATCAGAATTTCTGCACCCACCACTGCGTTAGGATTGATATCTGTAGGGTCAGGTTGTTGCGATATTGAGCGTTCTTCAGATACATGACGCCCGATGCTTAAATCAGTCATGTCTTATTCCTTATTTTTGATAGCCAGCGTGCCAACGCAGCAGGTATTTTTCTAAAGCGACGGCCAATACATCGGCCAGTTTGCCCAGCAGGGCATACAGTAAAATCCCTACCAAGACCACGTCAGTTTGTAAAAACTCACGCGCATTCATGGTCATATAACCAATACCGGATTGTGCTGAAATAGTTTCGGCCACAATCAGCAGTACCCAGACCAGACCAAGGGCAAAGCGTAAACCGACCAGAATCGAAGGCATCGCACCCGGTAAAATAATTTCTTTGTATAACTCCCAGCGCGTTAAGCCATAACTTTTACCCATCTCGATCAGCTGCGGATCTACTGAACGAATGCCGTGATAGGTATTGATATAGAGTGGGAAAAATACCCCTACCGCCACCAGAAACAGCTTGGCAGATTCATCAATCCCGAACCATAAAATCACCAAAGGAATTAAGGCTAAAGCCGGAATATTACGGATCATCTGTAACGTGGTATCCAGCAGGGTAGAGGCTGTCTTCGAAGAACCATTCAGCAGGCCGAGTAATAAACCCAAACCGCCGCCGACCAATAAACCGAGCAGGGCACGTCCGGCACTCACCTTGACGTGTTGCCAAAGTTCACCACTGATCAGCAGCTGCCAGAATGCAGCTACGACCGCCGTCGGTGCAGGCAGAATACGGCTTTCCAACAGCCCGGTACTGGAGGCAATTTGCCAGATAACAATCAGTGCAATCGGGAACAACCAGGGCAGCAAACGCTGCCCAAATTGTGTTCCACGTGAAACCTTGGGTTTCGCCAAGGCTCCCGCAGAAATGCTTGTGCTCATTAAGCCGGCTCCTGATGTTTCACTTCCTTCTTGGCCTCATCAGCAACATAGTTATTTGCTACGATTTCACCAAAAGGACCGGTCAAGTTCGGTTGAGCCAGTTTCTTGCGGGTTTCTAAAGGCAACAGCGGGAACACCAGTTCGGCAAAACGAATAGACTCTTCCAGATGCGGGTAGCCTGAGAAAATAAAAGTATCAATACCCAAGTCCGCATATTCCTGAATGCGTGCAGCAACCGTTTCAGGGTCACCCACCAATGCTGTACCTGCACCGCCACGAACCAGGCCTACACCAGCCCAAAGGTTTGGAGATACTTCAAGTTTAGTACGGTCACCGTTGTGCAGTTCAGCCATACGGCGTTGGCCGACTGAATCCATCTGCTTGAATTTTTGTTGTGCAGCAGCAATGGTTGCATCATCCACATACTGAATCAGCTCTTCAGCAGCAGCCCATGCCTGTTCATTGGTTTCACGCACAATCACGTGTAAACGGATACCGTAACTTAAACTACGGCCTTTGGCGGCAGCTTTGGCTCTGACATTTTCAATTTTTTCTTTTACTGCTGCCGGTGGTTCGCCCCAAGTCAGGTAAGTATCGACCTGGTCGGTGGCCAATTCCACGGCTGCATCGGAAGAACCGCCAAACCAAAGTGGCGGGTAAGGTTGTTGTATTGGCGGATAAAGCAGTTTTGCGTCATCGACACTTAAGTGTTCACCGTGGAAAGTGAAACTTTCACCAGTATGTGAATGTTTTAAAATTTCACGCCAGATGGTGGTGTATTCAGCCGCCGTTTTATAGCGCGTCGCGTGATCTTCATACACGCCGTCACCTTTAAGCTCTTGCTCATCACCACCGGTGACCAGGTTCAGCCGAACGCGACCGCCAGACAAACGGTCAAAAGTTGCTGCCATACGTGCAGCCAGTGCCGGTGTGGTAACGCCTGGACGTAATGCCACCAGGAATTTCAAATTTTTAGTGGCATCAATCAGGCTGGCAGCGGTAATCCATGGATCTTCACATGAACGGCCGGTTGGAATGAGTACGCCTTCATAACCCAGGTTATCTACCGCGACGGCAATCTGTTTCATATAAGCATGATCGACCTGACGGGCGCCTTTGCTTGTGCCTAAATAACGACTGTCACCATGCGTAGGAATAAACCAGAAAATTTTCATTGCATTGATCCTTAGATTATTTGCCTGCCCAAACGGCTTGCTGAATATTGATAGATTTCGGAATGATCTTGAGTTCGCTAAAACGGTTGGCGAGCTCTTGCTGATCAGCAATCACTTTTTTGCTGAGCAGAGCAGCACCAGACGGGTTAGGACGACGCTGGATAAAAGTCTGGCTGACAATCGGTTTCAGACCGGTGCTTTGAGCAAACAGGCTTGCAGTCGCAGCCTTGTTGCTTTGTACCCATTTATCGGCAACATTAAGCTGCTTGATAATGCCTTTAAGTGCCTGAGGATGATTCTTAACCAAATCATTTGAAGCCAGATAGAAGGTGTAATTTGGACTTAAGCCTTTCCCTGTGGTCAGTACCTTGGCCTTATCTTCCAGTTGTGCCGCAGCATAGTACGGGTCCCAAATGGCCCAGGCATCAATCGCACCTTTCTGGAAAGCCGCACGGGCATCAGCCGGACTGAGCCAGATCGGTTGAACATCTGTCCATTGCAAACCGGCCTTACGTACTGCCTGCACCAATAGATAATGTGAGCTTGAACCGCGGTGAACCCCAATACGTTTGCCCTTCAACTGGCGGAGCTGGGTAATTTTGGAGTTGCTTGGCACCAAAATGGCAGAAGCCAAAGGTTTTGCCGTTTCATAAGCAAAATAATGCAGTGGCTTGTTGCCTGCCTGAGCATAGACAGGCGGCGTATCGCCGGTTGAACCGATATCTACAGAACCGACGGCTAGGGCCTCTAAAATTTGTGGACCGCCCGGAAATTCATTCCAGCTGATTTTGGCGTTGGGAAATTCCTGTTCAAATAACTTTTGCTGTTGTGCAATCACCAGATTGACAGAAGATTTTTGATAGCCGACACGAAGCTGTTTCACTGAAGGATCAACAGCCCAGGCGGCACCTGAACCCAACATCGAACAAGCAATTAACATGGCATTCATGCCATGACTGGAGGTCTTGAACCATGTGGCTGCTTTGTTGTGTAGCTGATGCTGAGTCATGTTAAATCCCCTAGGTTTTATTTATGATTTACTTCGCCAAAATCGCGGATTGAATATTGAGTTTGTTTGGAATCAGTTTCTGCTGATAAAAGGCATCGGCAACATATTGCTGCTTTTGCACCACCTCATTAGAAATCGGTTGTACCCCAAAGCCCATGCGGGAAATGGACGTTTTCAGGATATCTTTAGACAGTCCTGTTGGTTTTTCCAGCAGCTTGGCGGCTTCGTCCTGATGCTGGGATACCCATTGTGTGGTGGTGTTGAGTTCATTCACCACCGCTTTCAGCACATCTGGATGCTGCTCGGCAAATTTGCGGTCAGCCAGATAAAACTGATGGTTACTGACCAGGTTTTCACCTGTGGCAATGACACGAGCACCAATCTGCTTTTCTGCAGCCGCAAAGAACGGGTCCCAAATCACCCAGGCATCGACTGCACCTTTCTCAAAGGCTGCGCGTGCGTCCGAAGGCGGCAAGTACACCACCTGAATGTCATTTAGGGTGAGCTTGTTGGCTTGTAACACTTTTAACAGTAGATAATGAACATTCGAGCCTTTATTGAGTGCAACACGTTTGCCTTTTAAATCCTGGATGCTATGAATGGCTGAATCTTTTTGCACAATCAAGGCTTCAGCTTTAGGTGCTTCCGGCTGGTTGGCGATATAAACCAGATTTGAATTGGCAGCCTGTGCGAAAATAGGCGGCGCTTCACCTGCTTCACCTAATACAACACTGCCGACATTTAAGCCTTCAAGCAATTGAGGACCGGCTGGGAATTCTACCCATTTCACATTGACGCCCTGATCTTTCAACGCCGTTTCTAAAGTGCCACGTTCTTTAATAATCGGTAACAAGCCATACTTTTGAAAGCCGATATTTAACGTGACTGTTTCAGCTTCTTTTTTTCCGCAACCTGACATCATCATTGCGCCAGCAACTACTGAAGAAAGGACCAGTGATTTCGCCCAGAATTTTGCTTGAATGGCGCTCATGTATGTGTGCTCCGCAATAAGGAAGTGTTGAATATTGAACACATACGCTAAAGCCTTTTCTTTTTCGAAAAAAATAAGAAAAGATAAATTTCTAATGAGGAAAAAAGATAAATAAAATAAAGAAAACCTTATGTAGAAATGTGATTTATCAGGACAACTCAATATCCAGTTTTATTTAATTAAATTATTGATATTAAGTAACTTAAATTCTAAATCTTAAGCGTGGATAAGAATATGCAAAAATGCCATAAACAAATCATGATAAATTTCGATGGGTTTATCATAAAGATATAAAAAATAAAGATATAAGCGGCATAAAAAAAGCCACTTTAAAGTGGCTTTTTGAAGACTAGGGAATTACGTTGATAGTTATACAGGGCCTGACGTGCATTGGGCAGGTCATCGACACTGGCGGGTTCAAAACCATGTTCGACAAACCAGTGCGCGGTACGTGTGGTCAGTACAAACAGTTGCTGAATGCCCAGACTTTTGGCCTTGTCTTCGAGATAATGCAGAATCTGGCTGCCGCGGTTGGACTTGCGATAGGTCGGATCGACCGCCACACAGGCAATCTCCGCCGATTTAATTTCATTGGCTGAGGTGGGAATTGGATATAGGGCGGCGCAGGCCAGAATCATCCCGTCCCGTTCAATCACGGAAAACTGCTCAATTTCACTTTCTAATCTTTCACGTGAGCGATACACCAGAATGCCTTCGGCCTCAAGTGGACGAAGCAGATTCATCAAGCCGCCGACATCCTGAATCGTAGCCGTACGCACATCTTCATAATGGGCATCGGTCATCATGGTGCCCGCACCATCACGGGTGAACAGTTCTTCCAGCAAGGCCCCATCGTAGGTATAAGAAATCAGATGTACACGATGTACCCCTTGCAGGGAGGCATTTTTGGCACCGCGCAATTGCAGGGCAATATCGGGATTGGAATCCTGATATTGCAAGATCTGCCGATCCAGCTGATGCGGCGCTATTTCACGCTGCAATTGTCCAAACTCGTTGACCAGACCTTGCTGTTTACCCAAAAAAATCAGCTTGTCGGCTTTCAGCAGAATAGCCGTATTGGTGGCCACTTCTTCTGCCACCAGGTTAAACACCTCACCTGTACTGGAATAGCCGGTTGGACCCAGCAACACAATATTGTGATTTTTCAAATGTCTTTGAATGGCGTCAGTATCAACCGTTCGTACTTCACCCGTCAGCTGAAAATCGATGCCGTCCCGAATGCCATAGGGTTTGGCGGTGACAAAATTGCCCGAGATTACATCAATGCGTGCGCCATACATGGGGGAATTGACCAGTCCCATGGAAAGCAGGGCTTCAATTTGTAAACGGATCGAACCCACTGCATTCATGACGCAGCTTAAAGATTCGCGTGTGGTAATGCGGCGGTGATTGTGAAAAGGCGTTTGAATACCGCTGGCTTTGAGGTTCTGGTTGATTTGCGAACGTGCACCATGTACCAGAATCAGCCGAATGCCTAAAGAATGCAGCAGAGCAATGTCATGAATAATATGCTGGAAATTTTCATGTTGCACCGCCTCACCATCAAACATGATGACAAAGGTTTTGTTGCGGTGGGCATTGATATAGGGTGCAGAATGTCGAAACCAATGCACATATTGTAAATTTGTGCTTTGTGATGTTTCAGATGAATTCGTTTGCATACCTATCTCAAAATTAAAAAATTTCCTTCCTTGATTCTAATCAAAAAATGACGGGGGGAAAGCTAAAAAATAAAAAACACCTGAATTGAATTCAGGTGTTTTTTAGGGAAGAGGAAACTTAGGCCGGTTTTAGTTGATGATGCGCACAATACGGTCGGTACGTTCATTCACTAACACATAGTCGCCGTTGATTTTATACCACTGTTGATAACGGTTGGTATTCGGTAAGCGGCGTGCTTCACGGTCGCTAACTTTATAGCTGGATGAGCTAAATACACGCGGGAAGTTTTGGCCTGCACGCCAGTCACGGCTTGGGTTTACTCGTTTGCTGTCATAACGGTTGTTATTGTCCCAACGGTTGTGGTCATAACGGTTGTTGTTGTCCCAGCGCTGGTCATGTTGTGAGTGTGCCTGCTGATAACGCTGATGATCATCATAGCGATGGTCTGATGCTGCCATCGCTGAAGTTGCCATCAATGCAGATAAAGAAAGCGCAATTGTAGTCAGAATTTTTTTCATTACTTTCACCCTGGATCATTTAGGAAGATGTTTTCGATGATTCAAAATTAGAGGAAAAGTCGAGATAAACGATGTTGGAATCTTAGTTGAATTGTGAAATTGATGGAGAAAAAAAGAAGATTGTAAAAGACTGAAAGTTATAGAGATAAAGGGATAGGCTTGACCATAAAAGTGCAAAAATAAAAAAGCCCAAACTGGAGTTTGGGCATGGAGCATTTAAAACGGCGTTTAGAATCCTTGAATGCGTACAATATTATTGCTGTCTGTATCCACTAAAATATAGTCATTATTGATTTTGTACCATTGCTGGTTACGCGATGGTTTGGGCAAGTCATGGTTTTTATAGTCGACCTTGTAGCCATCGCCACGATAATGCTGTGGCATCACATAGCCCGGTTGCCATTTATGCTGTTGTAGACGCTTGAATCCGCGTTCTTCACGCATACGGCGTTTGTCTTGCATGTCATCGTCATCTTCACGAAAATCGCGACCGCGGCTAAATTTTGGCTGATCGGATTGATCCCAGCCACGATAATTATTGTTTTTTTCATGAGGTCCGGCAAGGCTGACACTACTTGCCATCAAAGCACTGAAAGAAATTGCCAAAACAGTCAAAATCTTTTTCATGTTGAACCCTCATAAAAAAAAGTATTAATTTCACTGATGTTAATGTACAAAATAATTGCAGAGAAACTGTGAAGATCAATCATGCATTTCTTAAAAAATGCAGAGATAATAAGGATATTATGGGAAAATATCTCATCATTTAAAAATCTTCAGCAATTTTATAGCGCTATTAAATATTAAAAAACTTTTGCTTGAGGAAAACTTTGTATCAAAGTTTTGAGATCACGTTGACTGATTTAACAATGTTCTAAGCAATGGGCTGAACAGCGGGTTGGGTTCGACAGTTCCATATAGTTTTCTTTTAGTTCCATTGTTCCACCAGGCCTTGTAGTGAGTTGACAGCCTCAGCAATTGCTTCTGCCTGTTTGACATCATCCAGACCGATGATCAAAGTATTTGAAAGCTGTAGTTTTTCAATACAACGAATCGTTTCAATTTTACGTTTTTGATCTGCCATGTTGAGCTTCCTCATACTGAATGTTTTTGAATGCTGTTCAGCATAGCGGCATTCTTTTAATTTATAAAAACGAATATTTTTGTAAAAATTATCTAAAAATACGATTTAAGCCTTAAATAGCGAAAGTACAGTTCTGAGTTTTTAAAAATTTAAGTCTGCAATAAAAAAGGGAGCATATAGAGCTCCCTTTTTTATTTTTAGAGATCAGTCTTGTGCATCAATGCTTTGACCATTCAAATGCAGGCTGTCATCCCCCATTAAATAGAGGTAAGCCGGCATAATGCTTTCCGGTGTCGCCAAGGTTTTTGGATCTTCCTCAGGATAAGCCTTGGCACGCATGGCGGTACGGGTGGCACCCGGATTGATGCAGTTAAAACGCACATTCGGATAGACATTTTCTTTGGCAAAAATCTGGTTCACTGCTTCAATGGCAATTTTGGATACTGAATAAGCGCCCCAACGTTCCCGTGCTTCACGTCCGACACCGGAACTGGCAAATACCACCGAAGCATGCTCGGACTTTGCCAGTAAGGGCAGCAGTTCCTGGGTCAAAATAAAGGGAGCACGCAGATTCACAGCCATCACATCATCCCAGACATCTACCGGGTAATGCGCCAGTTCGGTACGCTCTCCCAGAATCCCGGCATTGTGCAAAATGCCGTCTAGGCGACCGAACTGTTGCGTTAAAGTATCGACCAGTAACTCATAGTCACGAGGAGAGGCACTGGAGAGCTGCAAAGGCAGAATAGCCGGTTGTGGTGCACCCAGGCTTTCAATTTCATCATAGATGACTTCAAGCTTGTTTAGGGTACGTCCATGCAGCACTACAGTGGCACCATGCAGGGCATAGCTTATTGCAGCCGCACGGCCAATACCATCGCCCGCACCTGTAATCAGGATAATGCGATCTTTTAACAGATCGGGGCGAGGCTGATATTCTGAATATTTCATTGCATACCTCCTCGTTTATATTGTTATGTCGTTATGAAATGAGTGAATGATGATCTTGTTTTACGCCGACTAGTTGATTAATCACTTGATGTAATTCTGCAACTGTCTTCACTATACAATCCGCCTGCCATGCTGTTAAGTTATCTTTGTGTTGCAATGGTAAATAGCCATAGCCTGCCAGAATGGTGTACATATTGGCATTGCGGCCTGCATCAATGTCACGCGGATGGTCACCCACATAAATACAATCTTCAGGTCGTACCTGAATTTGCTTGGCCGCCAGATACATCGGTTCCGGATCGGGTTTGGTGTTGCTGACATCTTCCGGGCAAACCAGAACCGCACAGCGTTCGGTCAGATTGAGTGCCTGAAGCAGGGACTCACTGAGCCAGCGAGGCTTGTTGGTGACAATGCCCCAAGGAATATCCTGACTTTCCAGTTGTTCTAGCAAGGAATGCATGCCTTCGAACAGATCGGTCTCTACCGCAATATCTTCACCATACAAATCCAAAAAGCGCTGGCGATGGGCGAGGAATACCGGATCTTCCACTTCCAGTTCCGGATAGACCAGTTTCACCATGGCCCGTGCACCTTCAGAGACCTGGGTACGAATTAAATCCGCGGCCACGATGTCACAGGGTTTGTCGCGGCACATGTCCTGAATAATGCGAATAAAGTCAGCCGCAGTGTCAATTAAGGTGCCATCCAGGTCAAACAGTACAGCTTTCATCAGGCACCTTCTTTTACCGTATAAACCATATAGTTCACATCGACATTTGGTGCCAGCCAGTAACGTTTGGTCAGCGGGTTGTAATGCAGGCCGGTCATGTCTTTCAGTTTCAGATTTGCTGCCCGGATATCATGCGCCAGCTCGGAAGGCTTGATAAACTTGCTGTAATCATGGGTGCCTTTAGCGAGCATACGCAGAACGTATTCCGCGCCAATAATGGCAAACAGATAAGACTTTGGATTACGGTTAATGGTCGAGAAGAACACATGGCCGCCCGGTTTGACCAGGGTTTGGCAGGCCTGAATAATTGATGCCGGATTTGGAACATGCTCCAGCATTTCCATACAGGTCACCACATCATATTGTCCGGCCTGTTCCTGGGCCAACTGTTCTACCGGAACCTGGCGATATTCAATATTCTGCACGCCTTCCTGTTCGGCATGAATGCGGGCTACATTTAATGGCGCTTCACCCATGTCGATACCCAAAACATTGGCTCCACGACGCGCCATGCTTTCCGACAGAATACCGCCACCACAACCGACATCGAGCACTTTTTTACCGCTGAGACCGCCAGCATGCTCATCAATCCAGTTTAAACGCAGCGGATTGATCATATGCAAGGGGCGGAACTCAGAATGCTGATCCCACCATATGGCAGCGAATGCTTCAAATTTGGCAATTTCTTGTGGATCAACATTCAATTGCGACATCGGTATCACCTCAATCAAGTCATTATAATTTAAAAAAGTTACAGAAGCTTAGTGTAGCGTTAATTCTAAAAAAAGCGATAAATGCCGTAAAAAAGTTCACAGAATGAAAACGAATTCGGCATAATTGATTTATAGTGATCGCATAAATTAAGCATAACGATTTAGAGGACAATAAGGTCAATGAAAAAATTTCTTTTAGGTAGTGTAGCAACGGCTATTTTTGCCTTATCCGGTACTGCAATGGCAGCCAATTTTGTTGCAGGTAAAGATTACACCGTGGTGGCCAATCCGGTTAAGGTTGAAGTTCCTGGAAAAATTGAAGTGCGTGAATTCTTCTGGTATGGCTGCCCGCATTGCTATCGCTTAGAGCCGCATATGCAGACCTGGCTGAAAAAATTACCTAAAGATGTGCGTTTCGTGCGTACTCCGGCGGCAATGAATCCTGTCTGGGAGCAGGGCGCGCGTGGCTATTATGTGTCTGAAGCATTAGGCGTTCGTAAGAAAACTCACTTGCCTTTATTCCATGCCATTCATGCAGGTGGCCAGCAGATTTTTGATCAAAAATCCCAAGCCAAGTTCTTTGTAAAATATGGCGTGCCTGAAGCCAAATTCAACAGCATGTTTAATTCATTTGTTATTACTTCAAAAATAGCGCAAGCCAAACAGTTGGCACAGCAATATCAACTCAGTGGTGTGCCTGCGGTTGTGGTCAATGGTAAATATGTGGTGCAAGGTGAAGATGCCAAAGTCACGCAAGTGCTCAGCTATCTGGTAGAAAAAGAGCGTAAAGCCAAATAAGCAACAGGTTCTAAAAAAACCGCCATCATGGCGGTTTTTTTACATCTGGTCGTTATTCAATTATGAAGAGACCGAATCTTTGGAAGGGTCCCAGTTGGAGATGCCACGGAAAATCAAATGCACTTGAGTCATGGTTTGCAGCTTAAACTGTTTTTGTTGTTCTATACGTTCTTCAGCCTGATATTTCCGGCTAATGTCCATCCAGGTCATGGCCCAGGTAAAAGACAAGTTAATTAAAATATTAGAAAATACTTGCAGGTCTTGGGTATTACCAATGTGCTGCATGGCCTCAATTTGACCCAAATCATTAGCCAGGTCTTCAATTAAAAAATTAATTTCCCGGGCAATCGCCTGGCGAATCACTTCTGATCCACCCCAGCGTTCGGCAATCATAAATACCCACGGTTCAGGATGATGTTCAACTGCCTGAAAAAACAGGTCTAGGCTGATTTGGGTTTCGGTATCTGGCTGATAGATATAGGCTTGTCCCAGCTGATGAAAAATACCTTTTAAATGCAGGGCAACCTGATCAACCAGTTCTAGTCCCAGCTCATTCATGTCCTGAAAATGACGGTAGAATGCCGTTGGTACCAAACCGACATGGCGTGCAATTTCACGCAAACTGATGCTGCTGAAAGAGCGTCCAGACGTGTTTAACGCCAGCGCGGCATCCAAAAGTGCCTGGCGGCTCTGCTGTTTACGCTCATCCCGTATCGACATGCGACTACCCTAAAAAATGCTGCATGAAGTCTATCAAAAAAAAACAAATTAAACGACGAATGTCAGTGAACGGATGTTGACTGAATTAAAAAATGATTATAGTGTACATGTGTTCACTATAAGAACACCTGTTCACTCAAATAAATAGCCAGCAATAAAAGAGGAACGTCATATGAGTCATGTCATGCAATATCAGCCACAATGGATTCGAGAAGATTTCGTCGATTTTATTGCTGAAAAAATCAATCCAGTTTGGGCATGGAAAAAAGTCAAAGCCAGTATTGTCGATGTACAGATGCTGAGTTCAGACTTTTATCAGATCGAGTTGCAGCCGAATCATAATTTTTGTGCTGATGCTTTTTATGCCGGACAAAGTATTTTAGTGACTGTGGTGATTGCAGGTGTGCGTGAGCAACGCAGTTATTCCGTTGTCAAAATCACTGCCAACGGTAACGTGGTGATTGCCGTGAAACGTCAGGGCAAAGTCTCCAATGCTTTAACCCGTTTGGCTGTGGGCAGTGTGGTGGAAATTTCCCAGGTGCAGGGTGATTTCACATTAAGTTCATCTCAACAACCTATTCTGTTGTTAGCTTCAGGCAGTGGTATCACTGCAATTTATTCTTTATTGCAACAGGCCATCCATCAAAAAGTCAGTCAAATTGACCTGATTTATTTTAGCCGTGATGAGGCTTTTCATAGCGAATTGCAGCAATTGGCCGAGCAGTATCCACAGTTTCAATATCATCATTTTAATACCCTGACCCAGAAGCAACATTTAACGGTGGAACTGCTTGAAAGTATCATTCCAGATTTTAAGCAACGTCAAAGTTATGCTTGTGGTGCCAAGGGCATGATGCAAAGCCTGAACCAGATTTATCAACAGCTGGGGATTACCGATCTGCTCAAACAGGAATATTTCCAGGTCGTCGTTGATGAAACTGCTGCAGTACAACCGGTAATTTTCTTACGCGCTCAACAACAGTTTGAAGCCAAGACCAATTTGCTGGAAAGTGCCGAACAGGCGGGGTTAAGACCCGCACATGGTTGCCGTATGGGCATCTGCAATACCTGTACCTGTACCAAAGTCAGCGGCTCAACCAAAAACCTGCTCACTGGTGAAATCGACCACGATAGCAATACCCAGATTAAATTGTGTATTAGCCAGGCCGTGAGTCCGGTGGTGATTAACCTTTAAAAACAAAAAATGCTTTGATAGCGCTGCTCAGTGATTGATTGCAATTTTTATAGCAGTGTTTGATTCTCACTCAGGAGAAAAACAATGAATATGTCAGTAAAGTTTCAAGAAAACAGTAAATCAAAATATTTAACTGCTGAACAAATTGCCGAATTTGGTGAAAAGGTCGATGCCATTCGCCGCGAAATTATGGACAGCATTGGTGAAAAAGATGCCGAATACATTTATAAAATCCGCGATTTTGTCCGTTATAGCGAAATTGCCTCACGCAGCATGTTGATGTTTGGCGGCTGGATTCCACCAGTCTGGTTATTGGGAACCGGTTTATTGGGTATTTCCAAAATCGTGGAAAATATGGAACTAGGCCATAATGTGATGCATGGTCAGTTCGACTGGCTGAATGATCCGACATTAAATGGTGCCAATTATGACTGGGACACCATGGCAACAGGCGATGACTGGAAACATACGCATAACTATATCCATCACACCTATACCAATATTGTCGGTAAAGACCATGATGTGGGCTATGGCCTGATTCGGGTCAGTGAAGCACAAAAATGGGAACCGCGCTTTTTATTCAATATTCCTTTAACTATTCAGCTGATGCTGTTCTTTGAATGGTATGTCGGTGTACAGAATTTACATCTGGAAGATGCGATTGCCTATAAAACCAAAACCTGGAAACAGGTCTGGAAAGAGTCGGCAAAATTCCGCAAGAAAGCCACCCGTCAGATTGCCAAAGATTATGTCTTTTTTCCATTAATTGCAGGTCCGAATGCACTGCCGGTATTTGCCGGAAATGCAGTGGCGAATGTCATTCGTAGCCTCTGGGCATCCGCAGTGATTTTTAATGGACATTTCACTGAAGATGCCGAAACCTTTGAACTGGACAATACGGCCACTGAAACGCGTGCCGAATGGTATTTACGTCAAATTCGCGGATCGAGTAATTTTAGCGGCACAGAATGGCTGCATATTTTGAGTGGTAATTTGAGTCATCAAATTGAACACCATTTATTCCCTGATATGCCAGCGAACCGTTATGCTGAAGCTGCACCAAAAATCCGTGCCTTATGTGCAGAGTATGGCATTCACTATAATGAAGCCAGTTTCATGAAACAGTTTGGGAGCGTCTGGGTACGTTTGGCTCAATGTTCATTGCCAAATTCATGGACTTCAACTCTTGAACAATCCAAACAGAAATTAAAAGACTTATTGAGCTTTTAAACTTCAATAACAAGCTTAAGGATATGCAGGGTGGGTAGCGAATTTCATGCAAGCTAAAATGGATGCATCCGGGCTTGATGGTTTTTGCCAATAGAGAATCTCTTGGCAAAACCTGAGAGCATGCTTCTGTTATACTAGGCCGCAATGAATTTTAGCCGAAATTAAGGACTCATTATGCGTATCGACCAACGTACATTAGATCAATTACGTGACGTAAAAATTACCCGTAACTATACACGTTATGCGGAAGGTTCAGTGTTGATTGAATTTGGTCATACAAAAGTTCTTTGTACTGCAAGTATTGATAATTCAGTACCGCGTTTCTTGAAAGGTAAGGGACAGGGTTGGGTGACTGCGGAATACGGCATGTTGCCACGTTCTACCCATACCCGTAGTGACCGTGAAGCGGCGCGTGGTAAACAAAGTGGCCGTACTCAGGAAATCCAGCGTCTGATTGGTCGTAGCCTGCGTGCCATGGTGGACTTGAAAAAACTGGGTGAAAATACCATTACCATTGACTGTGATGTGATTCAGGCTGATGGTGGTACACGTACAGCATCCATTACTGGTGCAGCAGTGGCTTTAGTCGATGCCATGAATGTATTGCTTGAAACCAAGAAAATTAAACACGATCCGTTGAAAGGTCTGGTGGCTGCGATTTCTGTCGGCATGTATCAAGACAAAGCCTTGCTCGATTTGTGTTATGAAGAAGATTCAAACTGCCAAACTGATTTAAACGTAGTGATGACTCAAGCAGGCGAGTTTATCGAGCTGCAGGGGACTGCTGAAGACAAGCCATTTACCCGTGCACAATGTAACGAAATGCTTGAATTGGCAGAAAAAGGCATCCAAGAACTCATTAAAAAACAGCAAGAAGCTTTAGGCTGGTAAGTTGTTAATTTAACAATCTCAGCAATAAAAAACGCACCCATCGGTGCGTTTTTTATTGACTCAATTTTTATTGAGTTGAGTAGGGGCGATCAAGCATTAAAACGCATGGATAAATCCACTGCTTTCACATCTTTGGTTAATACACCCATTGAAATATAATCCACACCTGAGCTTGCCACTTCACGTAAGTTTGCGATGGTAATGTTACCTGATGCTTCCAGCTTGCAACGACCGGCAACATGCTTCACCGCATCAATCATTTGCTGCTGGCTGAAGTTATCCAGCATCACGATATCCGCTTTTGCTTCTAAAGCCTGGTTTAGTTCATCCCAGGTTTCAACTTCAACTTCAACAGGTTTACCCGGTGCAATGTTATGTGCCTTGCTAATCGCCTGCGCAATACCACCGGCTGCCATAATATGGTTTTCTTTAATCAAAAAGGCATCAAACAAACCCAGACGATGGTTCTGACCGCCACCAATCGCCACGGCATATTTTTGTGCAATACGTAAGCCCGGCAAGGTTTTACGGGTATCTAACAATTTGGTATTTAAGCCTTCCAGTTCTTTGACATATAAAGCGGTTTTGGTCGCAACCGCAGAAAGTGTTTGCACAAAGTTGAGGGCAGGGCGTTCCACCGTGAGCAGGCTGCGTGCAGAACCGGCCAGTTTTAAAAAGGCTTCATTGGCTTGTACGCGGTCGCCATCATTTTTTAGCCAGGTGACCTGTACTTTTGGATCATAAGCCTGAATCAGTGCATTGACCCAAGGCTGACCGGCCAGCACCATGTCTTCACGGCTAATAATGGTTGCTGTCGCCTGTTCATCTTCAGGAGTTAATAAAGCAGTGATATCACCTTCGCCAATATCTTCTTGTAATGCTTGTTGAATGTTGATTTGGATCGATTGTTCAAGCAAGGATTGAGATATGCTCATAAGGATTCCCGTATCTTTTTTAACCCATGAAAATTGCGCGTTATTTTAGCACTGTTCATTTAAAAGAAATGTTTTTTTCCAGCGATTTTAGCTGCGGAATTTGAGATTTTAAGTTTAAAGTTTTAGGATTGCGCTAAAATCATCAGCTTATGCGAACAGGACTCAGGATTGGACTATGCAACAGGCCCCCTTTTTTCAGGTCATCGACGGTCAGTTAATCGGTGCCAGGCAAGTACCTTCCCCAAATTATAATCAACGTCCCGAACACACCGAAATTCAACTGGTTGTGGTGCATAACATCAGTCTGCCGCCGTCACAGTTTGGTGGGGGATATATTGAACAGTTTTTTCAGAACCAACTGGACTGGTCAGAACATCCTTATTTTCAAAGCATTGAAGGCATGCAAGTTTCTGCCCATCTGCTGATTTTACGCAGTGGTGAAGTGCTGCAATTTGTCAATTTTAATGATCGGGCCTGGCATGCCGGACGTTCCATTTACCTGGGCAAAAAAGAATGTAATGACTATTCTATTGGCATTGAACTGGAAGGCAGTGATGATTTGCCTTTTGACGAGGTGCAGTATGTGGCGTTGGCGCAAGTGACCGCTGCATTGCAAGCGGCTTATCCCAAAATTTTGCAGCATTTGGCCGGTCACTCCGATATTGCGCCTGGACGTAAAACCGATCCGGGCCCATTTTTTGACTGGGTCAAATTCAGAACTTTATTGCAGCAGCATAAAATCCATCAATAATAAGTGGGCTTTATGATTAAACAACGAAACTCCATGTGGAGTTTCATTACAATAGCGACTTAATTTTTTCACTGGGTGGTTACGATGGCGCTTTGGCGATCGACCTTTATTGTTAGTACAATGACCATGTTGTCTCGGGTGCTGGGCTTAGTCCGAGATGTGGTATTGCTGAATGTGTTTGGTGCAGGTAAAGATTTCGATACCTTTGTGGTGGCCTTTCGTATTCCCAACTTTTTCAGGCGCTTATTTGCCGAAGGTGCATTTTCACAGGCTTTTATTCCGGTTTTAACCGAATATAAAACCACGCGCACTCATGCAGAAGTGCAAATCCTGATTAGTCGGGTGTTTGGTTGTCTGGCCACCTTTATGACCACCCTGACCTTTATTGCCATGGTGGCAGCACCTGCGGTGCTGTATATCTATGCGCCCGGTTTCCATGATGACCCGGAAAAATTTGCCTTGGCGACAGACATGTTCCGTCTGACCATTCCTTATCTGCTGTTTATGTCGTTAACGGCTTTTGCCAGCAGTATCCTGAACAGTTATGGTTCTTTTTCAACCCCGGCTTTTTCGCCAGTACTGTTGAATATTACCATGATTGCAGGCGCATGGTGGCTAACGCCCTATATGGCCGAACCGATTATGGCACTCGGCTGGGCTGTGGTGATTGCCGGTATTTTACAGCTGGTGATTCAAATTCCAGAGCTGTGGCGTAAAAAATTATTAATTCCGCCTAAAGTAGATTTTAAACATGAAGGTGTAGAACGCATCATGAAATTGATGCTTCCTGCACTGTTTGGTGTCTCGGTCACCCAGATTAATCTATTGCTCAACACCATTTGGGCATCGTTCATGCAGGATGGTTCGGTATCGTGGTTATACAGTGCCGAGCGGATGACGGAATTGCCTTTGGGGTTGATCGGTGTGGCGATTGGTACGGTAATTTTACCTTCACTCTCTGCACGTCATGCCGAACAGGATCAGGTTAAATTTAGAGGCATGATTGACTGGGCTGCCAAAGTGATCATGCTGGTCGGTATCCCTGCCAGCATCGCCTTATTTATGCTGTCTACTCCAATTATTCAGGCATTGTTCCAGCGTGGGCAATTTACCTTGCAAGATACTGAAATGACTGCGCTGGCCCTGCAATGTATGAGTGCCGGGGTAATCTCCTTCATGCTGATTAAAGTCTTTGCCCCGGGCTTTTATGCTCAGCAAGATACCCGCACACCTGTGCGTGTTGGCTTGATGGCCGTGGCAGCGAATGCCATTTTAAACGTGGTGTTTATTGGTTTCTTTAAACTGATTGATTGGCATGCAGAGCATATGGCCTTGGCCCTGGCTTCTTCAGGTTCGGCCTTGGTCAATGCCGGTATGCTGTATTTCTATCTGCATAAACGCAATATTTTCCGCTTTGCCGGACACTGGAAAAAGCTGTTTCTACAATATGCAGTGGCGAATGCCGCGATGATTGCTGTACTGTGGTATGGTCTCAGTTGGTACAATGGAGAGGTATCGCAGTGGATGCGAATTCTTGAAGTGATTGGTTTATGTGTCGCTGGTGTGGTGGCTTATGCGATTGGTTTATTGGTCACCGGCTTTAGACCACGCCATTTACGACCTTAATTTTTATCTTAAAACTCTACACGGTGAGATAAGTTAGATAAAAAGATATTTAATTTTTGATTCGGTTCTTTTGCTAGGTAGATAATAGAAAGCTGAATAAAAAATCGGATATGAAAAAAGAGCCTGAATAGGCTCTTTTTTTTGATCAAGTGAGATATTTTAAGTGGAGTTCATTCAACTAAACTCTTCCCCTGGAGAGGAAGCCGATGATTGCTAAAATAACGGCAACCACGAGTAAAATAACCGCAAAATCTTTAGATAATCCTGCGACGCCAGCAAAACCTAGTAGACTTGCAATCAGTGCAATCACTGCAAAAATAATCGCCCAACGGAACATAAGCTTTCTCCATGTGTTGTTATTTTCAAAGTAGATTCAGTATAGGGGCGGAAAATTTCCAGCAGTGTTATGCTTATGTTTAAAAAATGTTCAGTTTGACGGCAAATCGATGATTTAAAGTAATAATCACGTTTATGGACTGTAATCATGCACAGGTTATAATAGGCTTCATTTGCTAATTTTTGCCTTGCTATGACCGAATCCTTACGCCCACAATTTTGGAAAGAATATGCTCTAACTGAACTTAATCCTGCCGAATGGGAAGCATTATGCGATGGTTGCGGTCTCTGCTGTTTAATCAAATTAGAAGATGAAGAACTGCAAGAAGTCGCTTATACCAAGGTGGCTTGCAAACTTTTAGACTGCAAAACTGCACGTTGTAGTAATTATGAGCAGCGACTTGACCATGTGCCGGATTGTATTCAACTCACACCAGAAAAATTAGCCACTATTCATTGGCTGCCGCCGAGCTGTGCTTATCGCCGTTTAAAAGAAGGTAAGAGTCTACCTGCCTGGCATTATTTAAATACAGGAACACGTGACAGTGTGATCAAGGCGCGCAAATCGGCAGCAGGCCGTTGTATTTCCGAAACAGAAGTCAATGAAGATGATCTTGAGGAATATATTGTGCGTTGGGTGCGTTAATTTCCTGTTCATCATATAATTTTTGGCTGAAAAAATTTGCAAATTTCATCCTCACCCCGACCTGATACAGCGATTTTTTTGTAAATCGGCTCATTTGAAATGCGCGATATTAAAATTACATAGTAGACTTAGTTTAAGTACAGTAAAGAAATAACAAGATGTCTGAGAGCCATATTCCACTCCCTGAACGACTTCGTCCGCGTGATTTGTCCGAAATTATCGGGCAAGATCATTTATTGGGAGCAGGTGCCCCCTTACGTCAAATGATTGATCAGGGCCATTTACCTTCCATCATTTTTTGGGGGCCACCAGGCGTTGGAAAAACCACCATTGCTTTGCTTTTGGCTCAAGCCGTGGATCGGCCCTTTATCAGTTTATCGGCGCTCAATACCGGAGTAAAAGAACTGCGTGAAGTGATTGCCGAAAGTGGCGATTTATTGACCCCGGTCGTGTTTATTGATGAAATTCACCGTTTTAACAAGTCACAGCAAGATGCCTTATTGAATGCAGTAGAAAAAGGCAAAATTACCTTAATTGGAGCAACCACAGAAAATCCCTCTTTTGAAGTGAACAATGCCTTGTTATCGCGTTGTCAGGTGTATACCTTAAATGCGCTGGATGATGAGTCAATTCGAACTTTATTGAATAATGCCATACAGCAGGATGCCTTTTTAAAAGAGCGTTATATCCAAATTGAAGAATACGAAGCATTACTGCAATTTGCGGCTGGAGATGCACGTAAGGCGCTTAATCTTCTAGATTTAATTGCCAGTACTTTTGAACCGGAACTGGAAAATATCATCACCAATGCCATTGTGGTCAAGGTGGCGCAGCAGAATATTGCCCGTTATGACAAATCGGGTGAGCAGCACTATGACCTGGTCTCTGCCTTTATTAAATCCATCCGCGGCAGTGATCCGGATGCAGCGCTGTACTGGATGGCGCGCATGCTAAAAGGCGGCGAAGATCCGGTGTTTATTGCCCGTCGTATGCTGATTGCCGCTTCGGAAGATATTGGCAATTCCAATCCGAATGCCTTGCTTCTGGCAGGCGAATGTTTCCGTTCGGTACAGGCTGTGGGCATGCCGGAGTGTCGTATTATTCTCGGTCAATGTGCAGTGTATTTGGCGACCAGTGCCAAAAGTAACAGCACTTATCTTGCTATTAATAAGGCACTCGACCTGGCTGAAAAAACTGCAAACTTGCCTGTGCCGCTACATTTACGCAATGCACCAACCAAGCTCATGAAAGAGCAGGGCTATGGTGTGAATTATCTCTATCCGCATAATTATCCAGAGCATTTCGTTCTGCAAGAGTATATGCCACCTGAATTAAAAGGCACCAAGCTATACGAATCTGCACGGAACAAGCGCGAAGTGGAAGGAGAAAAACTGCAACAGCGTCGCTGGATGCAACAGCAACAACAGCAATAACAGTCAAGATGATTCCAGGCGCTGAGGCATTTTCTTTCATGCTAAGTTTTTTCAGATGAAAAAATGTAAAAAAAAGCCCAATCCATAGGACGGATTGGGCTGAAAATAGGATGTCTTAGGGGAGATACATCCTAGAGGGTAAACTAAAAATTTTGGTCGGTAAGCAGGAGCTTATAAAGTCATTGACTTCAACCTCTTGTTGCCTGGTATATAAGAGATATTAAGTAAAAAAACCAATATTGTAAAAACGATCATTTTTATTAATTAAATCTGTTTTTTCGATTTTTGGAGATATAAAAAACCGGGCTAAACAGCCCGGTTTTTTGAAATTCGATGAACGAATTAGATATCAGAAAGGTCGATACCTAAACGTGCAGCAACTTCTTCATAGGCTTCAACAACACCGCCTAAACCTTGACGGAAACGGTCTTTGTCGAGTTTTTTCTTGGTGTCTTTGTCCCATAGACGGCAACCGTCTGGAGAGAATTCATCACCCAGTACGATACGGTCGTGGAATACACCGAATTCAAGTTTGAAGTCTACAAGTAACATGTTACCTGCATCGAACAAGCCTTTAAGCACTTCGTTCACTTTGTAAGTGAGTTCTTTCATTTGTGCCAATTGTTCAGCAGTTGCCCAACCTAAAGCAATCGCTTGAGATTCATTCACCATTGGATCGCCAAGCGCATCATCTTTGAAGAACAATTCGAAAGTAGGTGGAACCAGTTCTTTACCTTCTTCTACGCCTAAACGACGGCATAAAGAACCGGCAGCATAGTTACGGATTACACATTCAACTGGAACCATTTTCAATTTTTTCACTAAAACTTCAGTTGGAGAAAGAAGTTTTTCAAAGTGAGTTTCAATGCCAGCTGCAGCCAATTTTTCCATGATGAAGGCGTTAAAACGGTTGTTCACCTTGCCTTTACGATCCAGCTGTTCGATTTTTTCGCCGTTAAATGCAGAAGCATCGTCACGGAAAACTAGGATAAGGTGATCTGCACTATCTGTTTCATAAACAGATTTCGCTTTACCAGTATAGAGCAAGGTTTGTTTCAACATGGGGGAACCTTTTTCAAAAAAAAATGCCTAGTACGACTAGGCTGGCCAATTTTGGTAAATCTGGGTTAACAGTTCTGCAGCTTTTTCTTGGTCTGCAAAGCTGTTATCGGCATTGAATACAGCTAAGTTGTTACTTGTGCCTACAGAGGTCAGTCTTAATACATAAATTTGCTGATCAATCTTAATGGTTACTTCGTAACGATTTTTACTTTGACCAACAATGCTATGGTTGAGGCTACTGAGGGTGGCAAGTGTGTACTGCCAAATTGTAGCAGAATTTCCGTCTATTTTGAGCAGTGGATTTTGGTTTCCATCACGAACCAGCTGTGGACGACCGATATTTGTGCTGTCTTGTTGAGCATCGGCAGCGCTATTGCTTTGCGCCTTGTCGGGACGGGGTAGAGCAAAGCGGTTACCGTGCTTGTTTTCAAGCTTGGGTGCATGCTCAATCGCCAGCGGGTCAATGGTTGGGGCTGGATACAACGGCGTTGCCGGTCGAACCATTGAACCTTCCGGATATTTCACAGGTTCAAGGGTTGTTGTATTTTTATAGTCCAGTGAACCATTGCTGATTCCCATGGAACTACAACCCGCTAAACTGAATGCCGAAAGTGCAAGGGTTAAACCGAAACGTAATTGCATAATGTTGTGCTCTTTATTTAATGACACCCGCAGCGCTGAGTGCTTCACGCAACGGGGTACGATATTGTTCTGCAAGAGGAGTTAATGGTAAGCGAATACCGGTACCAATTAAGCCCATTTCATGGAGTGCCCATTTCACAGGAATTGGGTTAGATTCACAAAATAAAATATTGTGTAAATTTGCAACTTTATTATTTAAAGCTTCAGCACCTTCTGCATCACCTGCGAGTGCTGCAGCACAGATCAGGCTCATTTCCTTCGGTGCGACATTGGCAGTGACAGAAATGTTGCCTTTAGCGCCAAGTCCCATTAATTGATATGCAGTCGCATCATCGCCAGAATAAACAGTCATGTCTTTGCCGGCTAATCCTTCGATGAGTTCTTTCCCACGCGCTACATCCCCAGTGGCATCTTTAATACCGACAATTTGCGGAATATCGGCCAGACGGATCACGGTTTCGTTAAGCATGTCCACGCCGGTACGTCCTGGGACGTTATACAGAATTTGAGGCAAATCAACAGCTTCAGCAATCGCTTTGTAGTGCTGATATAAACCTTCCTGTGTAGGCTTGTTGTAATAAGGCGTAACCAGTAATGCGGCATCTGCACCGAGCTCTTTTGCTTCTCTGGTGAGCTCAATGGCTTCATGAGTCGAGTTTGCACCGGTACCGGCAATAATAGGAATGCGTTTGTTGGCTACACGGATGATTTCTTTAATCACGCGGGTATGTTCAGCCATGCTTAGAGTCGATGCTTCACCTGTGGTCCCTACAGCCACAATACTGTTGGTGCCTTGTTCTATATGCCACTCAACCAGCTTTTCTAGACCCTTCCAATCTACGCTGCCATCTTCAAACATCGGGGTGACGATTGCGACAATTGAACCTTGAATGATCTGTGCTTGCTGAGTCATTTTAAAAAATTATCCTATTTGGCCATCCAACTGGGGTAGAAAAACAGAGATGTGGATGGTTACGTATTTTGATTTATAGCAAATTCAAGCCAATTGAATAATGCTTATGCAAATTATGAACGAACAAGCGGTGAAGAACAATATGCTTTAGTCAAACCATCTAAAAACTTTATGAAAAGCAAGTGAAAAACAGCACAAATATAACCAGGGTAATTTTTTTAAAAGGATGTGTCCTGAAATTCTAATCTGTTTTTAATCCTTTAAGATCAATTTTTTGACTGTGAAAATGCTTACTTTGATTTTAAAAAACTGCGCTGGGCCCAATCAACTCAATAATTCCGGGTAAAAACATCAGAATTTAAGATTTAATAAGAATCAGTATAGACTTTAAAGCTATATGAACCAGACAGTTAATCTATCAAAATGATCATTAAAAACTAGAAGAATAATTAATAAAAACTATTACTCCATTTTGACTTTTTTCGCACAGGATGATTTTTAGAATCGAATTTATCAAGATCATGTGAATTTTTCTTGTACGGATTAAGCGGATTAAGTGTTTTTGCGACTATGTGTATTTGGTACTGAAAAACTTTAAATATCCAGTATTTTTGTTAATAAACTGTAAATTATTCAACTTATTGGTAGTTAATTATGCTGCCAGTCTCATAGATGATTGCGACTTTATTATGAACAACGCTGATTGAAACAAGGATATTCCAATGGAAAAATCAGATAACAAGCACGCGGTCATCACAGTAGCGATCTGTTTTCTGATCGCGGTGATCGAGGGCCTGGATATTCAGGCCGCAGGTATTGCAGCCGCGGGTATTCGTGAGCATTTTGGTCTTGACAGCTCGCAATTGGGTGTGTTTTTCAGTGCAGGGATTTTAGGCTTACTGCCTGGTGCACTGGTCGGCGGTCGATTTGCAGATCGTATTGGTCGTAAGAAAGTCCTGATCTGGTCGACAGCAGTGTTTGCCGCATTTACTTTATGTACAGTTTGGGTAAACAGCTTTAACACGTTGCTGGCTGTGCGTTTCCTGGCGGGTGCCGGTCTGGGTGGTGCCATGCCAATTCTGATCACGCTGGCTTCTGAAGCTGTATCGCCAAAAAACCGTGGTCGTGCCGTGGGCCTGATGTACTGTGGTATGCCGGTCGGTGCTGCGATTCTGTCGTTAATTGCCGCAACTGAATTCGGTGCCAACTGGAAGAATGTATTCTACCTGGGCGGTTTATTACCGATTTTCGTGATTCCACTGATGATGCTGTTCCTGCCTGAGTCGAAAGAATACCTGAAAGTACAGAACAAAACTGCAGCTGAACTTGCCGCTGCTCCACAAGGTTCATTCAAGGATCTGTTTAACTCGAATAACCTGTTACGTACCCTGTGCATCTGGGTCAGCTACTTCTTCACGCTGATGGTGGTTTACATCATGCTGAGCTGGTTACCATCATTGTTTATGGAGCTGGGCTTCACCCGCAAAGACGGTTCAACTGCACAGTTCTACTTTATGGTTACTGCAACGATTGGTACTGTAATTTTGGGTATGTTGACCGACCGCTGGAAAAAAGCCTACGTGATTGTGTTGATGTACGGTGGTATTTTGGCAGGCCTATTGGCATTGAACGGTGCAAGCTCGCTGAGCCAGATGTATATGGCTGCAGCATTGGCAGGTGCCTTCGTGATTGGCTGTCAGGGTGTACTGTATGCTTTCGGTAGTATCGTGTATCCGACCGAAGTACGTGGTACCGGTGTAGGTGTTGCTTCTGCAGTAGGCCGTATCGGTGCAATGCTTGGCCCTGTGATTGCAGGTCAGTTACTGACTGCAGGTTTCGGTGCAGCAGGCGTTATTACTGCAGCGATTCCATGTATCATTATCTCTGCAGTATGTATGCTGATCCTGGTGAACCGCACCAAGGTGTAATACTGAAAAGATTAAAAAAGCCTGCATTTGCAGGCTTTTTTAATGCTCAGAATTTAAAAAATCATCATGGTATTGATAGGGGGAATTTTCTGTTTTTGCTTATCATTTGCGATGAAATCAAAGCGATTTCCTAATTTATTATGCATTGCAAAATAATACAGATATGGAACTGATTCCAAGATTAATCCGAATGAACAGTCATTCTATTTTTATCGGCAGCGCTAAAAATCCTCTACTATTTTGCGCTATGCTTGGGCGTAAATTGATATTTCAAGGGATGAAAATAATGCAGAATGCGGCTTTGATTGTGGTGGATGTGCAACGAGGATTTACGCCGGGAGGCAATTTGGCTGTGGCCAATGCTGATCAGATTATTCCGAACATCAACCAGTTGGGGCTGCATTTTGACAATATTGTGATTACCCAGGATTGGCATCCAGAAAATCACATTTCCTTTGCCGAGAATCATTCTGGTAAAACACCTTTTGAGATGATTCAGCTAGATTATGGCTCGCAAGTCCTGTGGCCAAGTCATTGTGTGCAAGGCACTGCTGATGCAGAACTTCATCCGGATCTGCATTTACCGACTGCCCAACTGGTCATCCGTAAGGGTGCACATGCCCATATCGACAGCTATTCAGCTTTTCTGGAAGCAGATCAAAAAACCACAACCGGTTTGGCTGGCTATTTAAAAGAACGTGGCATTGATACGGTTTTTATTGTCGGCATTGCCACAGATTTTTGTGTGGCCTGGACCGCAATAGATGCCTGTAAACTGGGCTTTAAAAGCTATGTGATTTCCGATGCCACCAAGGGCATCGATTTACACGGTTCACTGCAACATGCCTGGCAAGATATGCTCGCTGCAGGGGTCAAGCGTATTTTGATGAAGGATATCGTTCAACGCCATATCTCCTGAAAAAACAGGATCAAGCTGAATAAAGTTGCTGTTTTGCTGAATAGATATGGTACAACCTGCTCTCCAGATCAGAACAGCATAAATATTGGATGTATTGTATGTCTGCTTTTTTGCGCTTTACCCAATTTATTCAGAAAACATTTGCCCTTTGGGTAGTAATATTTGCCGCTATTGCTTTAATTTTCCCGGAAGCCTTTGTCTGGCTTAAAGCCTATATTACCTGGATGCTGGGAATCATCATGTTTGGTATGGGCATGACCATGACCGTGGATGATTTTAAAGGGGTAGTGCAAAGTCCCAAAGCCGTGGGGATTGGTGTGGTCGCACAATTTGCGCTGATGCCGGGACTGGCCTATGTGTTGTGCAAGCTGTTTCAGTTGCCCCCTGAAATTGCCATTGGGGTAATTCTGGTCGGCTGTTGCCCGGGCGGCACAGCATCCAATGTGATTACCTATATGGCCAAAGGCAATACCGCGTTATCGGTTGCCTGTACTTCGGTTTCGACTCTTTTAGCGCCAGTATTAACACCGGCAATTTTTTATTTTCTGGCCAGCCAGTGGATTGAAATTAATGCCCTGTCGATGCTGGGTTCGATTCTTCAGGTGGTGCTGTTTCCAATCATTCTGGGCTTAATTGTTCGGGCTGTCCTGAAATCAAAAGTGGACTCTTATATTCAGGTGATGCCATTCATTTCAGTGCTGGCGATTGTGGCCATTGTGGCGGCCATTATTGCAGGAAGTAAGACACAAATTTTGCAATCTGGTTTATTGATTCTGGGCGTGGTGGCCCTACACAATGGTTTGGGTTACTTATTGGGTTTTTGGGCAAGCCGTTTGTTTAAATTACCCTATGCAGACTGTAAAGCAGTTGCGGTAGAAGTCGGCATGCAAAACTCGGGTCTAGGCGTGGCTTTGGCTGCAGTGCATTTTGCTGCCTCACCACTTACTGCCGTACCGAGTGCCATTTTTAGTTTATGGCATAATATTTCGGGTCCTGCATTAGCGAGTTATTGGGCAAGCAGGACAGATAAAATAGAAGAATGATCAAGATATCTCTGTTGAGCACAGTTGTACTTCAGCACAGAATCCTAGAGATAAAAAAACCGAGCAGTTCAGCTCGGTTTTTTTATACCTTAAGTTTAAGAGGCCTTGGATTGTTTGGCTTTTAAGATTTCGGTTCTAAAGGTTTGTGCCAGTTCCGCCACTTCGCTGTCCATCCCGTTCATCATAAAGGCATGACGGGTCAGTACATTGGTTGGATTCGGCAGGCTAACCAGCTGGTAACAATCCGAGATTTGCTTGAGCAACTCATTCGGTAAGTGAATAGCACTTTCCTTGGCAGTCAATTGTTGTACCAGACGTTCTGCTGCCTGGACAGGGCTGAGCTGCATGGCCTCAACGTGGCTGGAAATGGCACTGCGGGTCTGCAACACAAAACGTTTTTCTTCACGATAACGTTTGTACAGCACATCGGACAAGAGCTGGAACACGGTACTGATCATCACCAGGCAAGGCACTGCATTTGGTGTTTCTACCGTCATGCTAATGGTTGCGCCGTGTTCATCAAATTTATGCACCGTGGTGATGTCTGAACTGTTTAACTTGTAGTGTTGCACACAGAGTTCAGTGGTTTTATTCAGGAAAATCTGACATAGATTGAAATAGGGGATGGAAACGGTTTTATTGACCGAATCCATCAGCTGTTTAGGGTCATAAAATTGGATATTTAAGGCAATACACTTGTCATCCAGTACCACAGGTTTCGATTCTTTGATTTTAGCTTTGGCCTGAGCATTGTTCTGTGCCTGGGCAATCGCGACTGCGGCATTGTGCTGTTCTTGTTCCAAAGCCTGAGTCAGGGTTTGAATTTCATGTTTGAGGCGTGATTCATTATTGATACGTGCCAGATATTCGGTACGGCTTGGACGGGCAATGGCACGGTAAGCCAACCATAACAAGCCATGAATCAGCAGCGATAATAAAATGGCCAGCCATTGGGTACGTAAAATTTCTCCAATACTGGGTTGAATCAGGGTAATTTCAATACTGCCCACTTTCTTTTCATTTTGCAGTGCTTCACGAACAAACACTTCACCTTGGCGTGTTTTGGTTAAACCGCCTGTTGCCAGTACCTGATTGTTCGCATCCAAAATACGGATAGAAGCCACACTCGGGTTGGTGGCATAACGGTCGGCCAGTAAAGCCAATGACACCGTATTGGCCGGTTCCAGCTCGGACAGGCTGTCTGTGACCAGTTGTGAGGTCATCAGCTGTCCCTGACTGGCGCGGTTAGCATTCAGCTGATGCGTCGTCGCAAGTACCAGTAAAAAGGTGTGAAAAGCAAAACTTACAATCAGTAGGCTAGCAAATAGCCCTTGTCTAGGCGCATTCAACGTAAACTTCCAAGGCATTTATGTTCAAATTCGATTATGATTCTAGCAATAGTTGTAGCTCAGATCCGAGTCAATTCATGCGAGAAATCATTCTTATATCATTTTTGGGACCCGACCAGCCTAATCAATTTACACGATTAATGCAGGTATTGTCCGTACATTCGTTACAAATTTTGGACGTTGGACAAGCCGTCATCCACAACCAACTGACTTTAGGTATTGTTGTTTCGTCAGATGACCAAACTGCTACAGCATTAGCCATGAAGGAGATTCTGATTCTAGCACATGATATTGGCTTAACAGTGCGCTTTAAACCAATCTCTACATCAGAATATGATCAATGGGTGAGTGAAGGTGGGCAGACCCGTTATATCGTGACGGCACTGGCACCTGAATTGACCGCCTCACATTTGCAGGCCGTGACCCAGATCGTCTCTAACCAGGGTTTTAATATTGAAACCGTGACCCGTTTGTCGGGCCGCCCGGAACTCAATGGCACAGTTGAAGGACCAAAACGCTCTTGCGTACAATTTGGCCTCAAAGGACAAATGCTCGATGCCACTGCCATGCGTGCCGCCTGCTTGCGTTTATCCAGTGAACTGAGTGTCGATGTGGCGGTTCAGGAAGATAATGCTTACCGTCGTAATCGCCGTCTGGTCTGCTTCGATATGGACTCGACCCTGATTGAACAGGAAGTGATTGATGAGTTGGCCATTGAAGCCGGTGTCGGTGAGCAAGTGGCTGAAATCACTGAACGTGCCATGCAAGGTGAACTGGACTTCCAGCAAAGTTTCCGCGCCCGTGTCGCTTTGCTCAAAGGTATGGATGCCTCTGTTTTACCTAAAATTGCCGAGCGTCTGACCGTGACTGAAGGGGCAGAGCGCCTGATTTCAACCTTGAAAGCGTTGGGCTATAGAACTGCAATTCTTTCCGGTGGTTTCCAGTATTTTGCCGAATACCTGCAAGAAAAATTGGGGATTGATGAAGTCCATGCCAATATTCTGGATGTGGAAGATGGCGTGGTCACAGGTGAAGTCAAGGGTCATATTGTGGATGGCGCTCGCAAAGCCTTGTTGCTGCGTGAATTGGCAGACAAAATGGATATTTCACTGGAACAGGCCATTGCCGTGGGTGATGGTGCCAATGACTTGCCAATGCTGTCGATTGCCGGTTTAGGGGTGGCTTTTCGCGCCAAACCTCTGGTTCGCCAGAATGCCAATCAGGCGATTTCAAGTGTGGGTCTGGATGGGGTGTTATATCTTCTAGGTGTACATGATAAAGACCTGAGCCGTGCCTAATGGTTCAGTCTAACGGTGGATGTTATTGACAAAACGCGACATTGATGTCGCGTTTTTTTGTGGTCAAAATAGTGAAATTACGATGAACGGTTGGCTGAAATTGCCGATCAAAACACCAATCTATCCATTGGTAAAAAATATTTTTTTAATGCTTTTAATGCATTATTTTTTTGTAATGACACGGCAAGTCCGAGCCCATCTTATTTCCAGAAAAAGTTAAAAATAAAAAAATGTAATGACAAAATAATATTGCGACAAGGTATGTCGCTTGCTGAAAATACAAGACTTTTTTTCTTAAAAAAACTCCGCATAATGCTTGCATAGAAATTGATATAAATATATTTCAGCATTTATTCACGCTATCGGGGATTTGATTTAGACCCATATAAAAGTGTCAACATCCTTTATAGGACGGAGGTTTTTATGGTTACAGCGAATTTAGCAACCATCATAGGCTTAAGCTTGATTGCCGCTGCTTTGATAGCTGTTTTCTTCTCGCCTTATCGTCGTTTGTTAAGCTTTATGTTTGCAGGTATGCTGTTTTGGGGCTTGATTGAAGCCATTCGCTTTAGTACTCAACTGGCGTTTGATTTACCGATGGGATACAGTTACCTGACGGCGTTAATGTCGGTCATGGGAATTTTAACCCTGCTGTTAATCCGCGAAGATCGTCGTGCAGAACGCGCTTTAGCCAAACGTCGCTATATTGAACATACACCAGTCTATGATGATGAGCAGCAACACTACTCAAGCCGTTAATTTGAAAAACTGATAATCAATAAAAAAAGATGTGCTGCGGCACATCTTTTTTTATTGATTATTGTTATACAAAGCCTTACTTCAAAAAACCCAAGTTATGGTAGGATAAGTCGTCAATTTTCCAACAATTACAATAGGCTTAAATGTCATGAAACTATCTTCGATTCCTGTCGTAAAATTACCACTGGTCGATGTAAGCACGGATCCGCTTGATTTGTTAGTTGCGGGCTTAGCTTTGCGTATGAAACAGTTGGCGCGTACCAGTCCAAAATTTATTGAACTGGTTCATGAACGTCAATTCCGTATCCAAATTGGCACTGATCTGGGCTTTGCACGTCAAATTATTGTAAATAATGGGCAAATTGACACAGTAGCAGGCGATGCAGAAAAAGCGGACTTCATTTTGCAGTTCGCAGACAGTGAACAGGGCGTAAAAACCTTAATGAAAGGTGATCCAAGCGCGTTCATGACTGGCATGCAAAATGGCACGATTAAAATGGAAGGCGATTTTGGCCTTTTGGTCTGGTTTAACAAGGTTGCCAAACTGATTCCACCAAAACTACCTAAACCGGTAGAAGAAAAAGTGAAACTGGTACGTTCATTCATTCGTGAAAAGACTGGTAAATAAGATTTTATATCTTTCGTTCTCCTCCTTTTAAAAAGGTGGGAATCCTCAGAATATATTCTGAGTTCGCAAGAGGGAAGGATTAAAACAAAAAAGCCCTCAATCGAGGGCTTTTTTGTGATGGCAATATTGTCGCCTTATTCAACTTCCAGATTAAACGTCACCGGGCCATCATTGACCAGATGCACTTTCATGTCGGCGGCAAAAATACCTGTTTGCACATTTTCAAATTGAGATTTTGCATAGTCGACCAAGGCTTCATATAAAGCTTTTGCCTCACCCGGTGGCATGGCTGGACCAAAGTCCGGACGCAAGCCTTTTTGCGTTTGTGCCATCAATGTAAATTGCGACACTAGTAATACTCCACCACCGGCCTGAGCCACATTCCAGCCCATTTTTCCCTGTTCATCATCAAAAAAACGGTATTTCAATATCTTGTCGATCAGCTTTTTGCCTTTTTCCAGATTGTCTTCTTTAGCTAATCCCAGAAAAACCAAAATGCCTTTTTCAATTTGTCCGGTGGTTTCACCATCCACCACAACCTTTGCTTCTAGAACCCGTTGCAATAATGCACGCATAACTTAACCAATTTAAATCTTCAATTTATCCGCAGCATTGTAGCAAACAGGCAGAAATTTAAGCTTTAAAATACACACAATATCTCAACAGAATCATCAGGTTTGGTTAAAGATATTTTGCTCTATCTTTGCATGAATAAACCCAAGCAGACTTTAACGAAACTGGATATGAAGATGCAAATGTGAGAGTCATGACCCACAGCCGCTCATAGGAAATGAAATATGACTCTATGGCTGAATAAGAAGGAGGTTTAGCCCTTACTCTATTGCGTTGACGGGTCCAGCTGTACGCAAAACTAGCAATATCAAGATAAAAAGTGTGTTTTAATGCAGTCAGCACAGCGAAATTTCATTAGATATGGCCCCAATCATTCAATCTTTGCTTGATACCGACTTGTACAAATTCACCATGCTACAGGTGGTATTGCATAAATTTCCTCAAACGCACAGTGTTTATCATTTTCGTTGCCGTAATTTAGAGGATACCGTTTATCCACTGACGGATATTCTGGATGATTTGAATCAGCAACTTGACTATTTATGCCAGCTTAAGTTTAAAGAAGATGAGCTGCTCTATCTTCGCAGTTTACGTTTTATCAAAAGTGACTTTGTTGATTATCTGGAACTGTTCCAGCTGAAACGTCGTTTTATTAAAGCCAGCATTGATGAACAAGGCCGTCTGGACATCTGGATTGAAGGCCCGATGGTTCAGGCCATGATGTTTGAGATTTTTGTTCTGGCCATTGTCAATGAACTGTATTTCATGCGTATTCGCAGTGATGAAGTTTTGGCAGAAGGTGAACGCTGTTTGCAAGCCAAAGTCGAACTGTTAAAGCATTATGAAAAAGAACTGAAGCCTCATGAACCACCATTTCTGGTGTCTGATTTTGGTACGCGTCGTCGTTATAGCTTTGCATGGCAAAAGCATGTGATTGAGGTATTTAACCAAGCCTCACCGAATATTTTCCGTGGTACCAGCAATGTGTTGATTGCGAAAGAATTGGGAATTACTCCGATCGGAACCATGGCACATGAGTTTTTACAGGCCTTTCAGGCTCTTGATGTGCGTTTACGCGATTTTCAGAAAGCGGCACTGGAAACCTGGGTGCAGGAATATCGTGGTGATTTAGGGATTGCCCTGACCGATGTGGTAGGAATGGATGCGTTCTTGCGTGACTTCGATTTGTATTTTGCCAAATTGTTTGACGGTCTGCGTCATGACAGTGGGGATCCCTATGCATGGGGTGATAAAGCTTATGCGCACTATAAGAAATTAAAAATTGACAGTAAAACCAAGATGCTGACCTTTAGTGACGGTCTGAATCTGGAAAAAGCCTGGAGCCTGCATCAATACTTTAAAGACCGTTTTCAGGTCAGCTTTGGTATAGGCACTAATTTAACCAATGACTTGGGACAAACCCCACTCAATATTGTGTTAAAACTGGTGGAATGCAATGGTCAATCGGTAGCAAAAATTTCCGACAGTCCAGGCAAAACCATGACCGATAATGATACCTTCCTGGCCTATTTACGTCAGGTATTTAATCTCAGCGAAACAGAATAATCATGATGGCTATAGCTGATTTTTTGCTAAACCAATGCAAAAAATCAGCATAATAGTGAAAATGACTTATGCTAAGATCGTCCATGTTGATCTAAACAAAACACGAAAAAAGTATGACTGTATCTGCATTTAATTTTGCTCTGCTGATAGAAGCAGAAGAGCTGGTTCCGTTTTTAGGCAATGAAAAATTACGCATTGTCGATTTAAGCCGTCGTTCTGTTTACGATCAATTGCATATTCCGCATGCCATTCATGTGCAACCGAAGCAGCTGGTACGCCAAGAAGAGCAGGCTGCAGGTTTGTTGCCTGATGTAGAAGGCTTAAAAGCCCTGATTGAATATCTGAATATTTCTCCGGAACATCATGTGGTGGCTTATGATGATGAAGGTGGGGCTTGGGCAGGGCGTCTGATCTGGAACCTGCATTGTCTGGGTTTTGAAAATACCAGCTTGTTGAATGGCGGCATTCATGCCTGGCTGGCAGCCGGTTTGCCTACTTCTTCAGAAGTGGAAAAATTAGTTCCCGTAGTGCCTCTGGTGGACATTAACCAGACCAATATCGAAAAGTACCGTATTGAATATGCAGAGCTGTTAGAAAAAGTCCAAAATAACAGCATTCAATTGTGGGATTGCCGCACCGAAGATGAATATACCGGTCTTCGTCTTGCAGCGCGACGCGGCGGTCACATTCCAAATGCCCGACATTTTGAATGGAGTACTGCCCTAAATCGTGAAAATCATTTAAAATTGCATCCTTTACAACGCACTCAACAGCGCTTGGAACAACTGGGTTTCAATTTAAAACAACCTGTAGTGGTCTATTGTCAGTCACATCACCGTTCGGGTTTGGCCTATATTCTGGGCCGATTGCTCGGTTGGAAGATACAGGCTTATGATGGTGCGTGGAGTGAATGGGGCAACCGCCTCGACAGTCCGATTATTACCGGAGAGTTACCATCTTGAGCTTCACATCACGTTTAAAAAAACAAATTTTTATTCAAGCACAACGTGTTGTGCCACAACACCAATTATCACGTGTCGTGGGTAAACTGGCTGCCAGTGAACATCCGATTATCAAAAATACCGTGATTCAGGCTTTTAAAGCCCAGTATGGAATTGATATGTCGATTGCTGAACAAAGCAATGCATTGAAGTTCAAATCATTTAATGAGTTTTTTACCCGCTCTTTAAAAGAGGGTGTACGTCAAATCGATACCGATCCGCATAGTATTGTGTCACCAGCCGATGGCGCCATTTCACAGCTGGGCAAGATTGAAGAAGGCGATATTTTTCAGGCCAAAGGGCAAAGCTTTTCGGTGGAAAAACTGATTGCTGATCCGCAATTGGCAGAACCATTTAAAAATGGCCATTTTGCGACTGTGTATTTATCACCTAAAGATTATCATCGTGTTCATATGCCTTTTGCCGGGACTTTGACTGAAACCTTGTATGTGCCAGGGGAATTGTTCTCGGTCAATCAAACCACTGCGGAAAATATTCCGGGCCTGTTTGCGCGTAATGAACGTATGGTCTGTCTGTTTGATACTGAACTGGGGCGTATGGCGGTAGTTCTAGTGGGTGCCATGATTGTTGCAGGCATTGAAACGGTAGCTACCGGTAAGGTCAAACCGAGTGGACATTTGGAACTCAACCAGCACAACCTGTTTCTGGAAAAAGGCGCAGAGCTGGGCCGTTTCTATTTGGGTTCAACCGCTGTGGTGCTATTTGAAAAAGATAAAATGCAATGGGACCCGATGTTTAAAGCCAATTCTGTTGTGATGATGGGCGAGGCTTTAGGTCATACGGTTTAAATGCTTTTAACCTCCCTTTTTTAAAGGTAAGCATCCTCGAAATATATTTCGAGTGCGTAAGGGAGGGATTATTTTACCTCTTGAATTATATCAATCCCCCTCAGTCCCCCTTTGTTAAGGGGGATGTTTCATCAAGGAAAGGATTTAGGACGGTCAAAATAAAAAAGCGCCTTAAATAAGGCGCTTTTTAATGTCTAAAAATTAACGTTTCACCACAATCGAATCAATACCACTGCGTTGCAAGGTTTGCTGTGCAATCATCGCAGCTTCCTGAGAATCATAAGGCCCAGAAATTACCCGGTACCAGGTTTGACCACCTTCAACCGATTTTACTACATCTGCAGACAGACCATTCAGGATAATTTCGGCACGGCGTGCATCGGCACTATCTGGATCGGGATAGCTACGCACCTGCAAAATATAACTTGGCTGGTGGGCAACAGGTGCTTCAGAACTTTCCAGACCTGGCTCGGCTGTTTCAGCCGGAGCAGCTGTTTCTGTTTCTGGAGCTTCAACAATCACTACAGTTTCTGAATTTTTAGTTTCAGGAACTGCCTGATCTGGAATGGGTGTCACTTGCTGTTGTGGTAATAAATCGTAGAAACGATAGTCCTTGTTGGTATCTTCCTGATAATGTTCAGAACTGATCTGATTTTTCGGTTTAACCGGTGCCCACGGTTTCCACAGCATCAAAGCTACGGCAAAACTCAACACAATTAAAATAACCACCAGCGTTCCCAGCCATGCAGGAATCAATGGCTTTTTCGGCTTATTCGGTCGCTCAGAGACACCGCGCTGCGTTTTTCCAAACACGTGGGATTCCTCGTGTATTATTTTTAATTTAAATTTATTTAAAACAAGGTGTTATTTTTAGATAACACCTTGTTTACCCTATTGTCTATAAATCATTAACTAAGTTTAGATGATCACAAACATGACTTTTGCTGCGAGTAACATTGCTGTACAAAGGCATTAATTATTACATCGCCACTTCAAGCATAGCTTTCGGTCTTGCGGTGATGCAAAACCTTGTTTTGCTTACATCGCCTCAGGAGCAGATACACCTAATAATTCTAAACCATTACGTAAAACCTGTTGTACGTTTACTGAAAGTAATAAACGGGCTTGTGTAAGTTCAGCATCATCATTAAGTACTTTATGCTCATTATACCAACCGTGGAATAATGCTGCCAATTCTTTCAGATAGTTACCGACTTGATGCGGCTCATAACTGTTGGCTGCGCGAATCACGATCTCAGGGTAGGCTGCAAGTTTGGCCAGAATTTCTGTTTCTGCATCCAGCGCAAGTTTCGCCGCAAATTGACGTGCATTCGCAGCATCAAAGTTCACACCTGTTGTAACCGCTTTTTCTAGCATACGGCAGATACGGGCATGTGCATACTGAATGTAATACACGGCATTGTCTTTACTTTGAGAAACAGCAAGGTCCAAGTCGAAATCGATGTGCTGTTCAGACTTGCGCATCACGTAGTAGAAACGTGCTGCATCGTTGCCGACTTCTTTACGCAGGTCACGTAAAGTCACGAACTGACCTGAACGGGATGACATTTGCACCATCTCGCCACCACGCCACAAGCTCACGAACTGAACCAAAAGCACGGTCAATTTTTTCGAGTCATAACCCATGGCATCAATCGCTGCTTTAACACGGGCGATATAACCGTGGTGATCTGAACCCCAGATATCGACGATATCGGTATAGCCACGTTGTAGTTTATTCAGGTGGTAAGCAATGTCAGAGGCAAAGTAAGTAGTTTGACCATTCCGGCGTTTGACTACACGGTCTTTTTCATCGCCAAATTCAGTCGATTTAAACCAGATATTGCCATCTTGTTCGTATAGGAATCCACGTTGATCTAATGTTTGTAGCGCTTCTTCAATTTTTTCAGTTAAAGATGCTTCACTGAACCATTGGTTGAAGGTTACGCCAAATTCGCCTAGGTCATCTTTAATGTCATCAAGAATGGCTTTAAGTGCCGCTTGATGGAAGACGCGGTAGCCTTCACCAATCAATGCTTGAGAATTGTGAATCAAGCCATCGATGTGTTTTTCTTTATCGCCCGATAACACCACCTTGTTGCCATCTGCATCCAGTTCGGCAGCATATTGAACATCTTCAGGCACATCTTTGTAGACATCAGCCACTGGACGTACATAAGCCTCACCATCCTGGTCGATAATGCTTTGCGCGATTTCTTTAACGTAGTCGCCTTGGTAAGCATTTTTAGGGAAGACTAAGGTTTGACCCGTAAGCTCTAAATAACGAAGGTATGTAGAGGTCGCCAGGATGTCCATTTGACGGCCAGCATCATTGACATAATATTCACGGTCAACTTTGGCACCGGTTGCTTCCAGCAGATTGGCAACGGTCATGCCATAGGCTGCACCCCGACCATGACCAACGTGCAGGCTAGAAGTCGGGTTTGCTGAAACAAATTCGACTTGAACGCGTTTTTCACCATTGGCTTGGGTACGACCAAATTGATCTTTTTGTGCTTGAATCTGGTCTAAAACAGCAAAGCGCTGGTCGGCATTTAAAAAGAAGTTAATAAAGCCGGGACCCGCAATTTCTGCTTTGCTGATGTCTGCTACTTCAGGCAATGCAGCAAGAATTTTTTCTGCAAGATCACGAGGCTTCATACCCGCAGCTTTAGAACCAATCATGGCAATATTCGAAGCGAAGTCACCGTGGCTTCGGTCTTTGGTTCGCGTTAAATGACCGCTGTTATTCCAGTCGGATGGAAGTACACCTTCAGCTTGAAGAGATTGCACTGCATGATCGAGAGCTGCTTGGATTGCCGTATTCATAATCAGTCGAAAAATAAATGTCGCAGAAAAACAGCAAATATAGCAAATTTCGTGGTCTTTAGGTGAATGCATTTGTATTGAATGAATCTTGTCCGACAACTACCGCAGAATTGAAGCAGGAAAATTCTGAAAAAGATTCAAAAAAGCAGGATTTCCTGAGTGTTTGCTTTTCCCATTGTGCTAACCCTGTTGCTTTTGGTGCGTAAATTAACAGACAAACTGGTTAATCTTTCTGCTCCCAATTCATCGAAGTGAATCAGTTCTTAGTCCAGACCAGTTGCTTTGATGAATAGGCTTTATTGATTTTGAACAGATCTTTAAAGCAATACATCCACCAAGGCACGGATTATCCCCAGCACCAAACCGATAAATGCACCGACTACAACCCCATTGACCCGAATCATGTGCAAATCGCCACCGACTTCATTTTCAATTTTGTCGATCATTTCGCGTGAATCCCATTCATGAATGCGTTCGCTGATAAAACGGATCACTTTTTCACTGTATTGATCACTCAAATTGACGGCAAGCCCACTCATTCGTTCATTCAGCAATTGACGTACTGCCGGATTGGAAATGATATTTTCCCCGACCTGTTGAATCGCAACACGAAGGTTTTGCGCAATGCCTGAATCGGGTTTGAGCAAGTCTGCTTTAATGGCATCACAGAGGATCACTACGGCACCACTGATAAAATTCAGTACCTGAGGGCTATCCAACAGGGCATCTTTGGTGCGGTTTAACCGCTCACTGGCCTCACTTTCACTATCTGCCAGTTCCAACATCAGCTGCTGGCCCATCTGTTCAATTTTTTGCCGCCAAGGATGCTGCGGATCGGCCAGCATGGATTCCACCCGTTCAATCAGTGAATCGATGGTGCGTTGCTGTACATCAATACCAATCCAGCTGGCACCTTTGGCCAGCTTCCACACGCCCAGTTCTTTGAACAGCCGGCGGGTCAGCTCATTAGTTTGTTCTGGATGGGAAATCATCCATTCATGTGCCAAATCGAGTCCGCGTTGCAATACATCCTGATGGAAGTCATTTTCTAGTACCGCGCGCAGCATTTCACTGGCCAGGGTGTTAACCTGGGTGTTACGCACCCATTGCACACTGTTGTTTTGAATAAAGTTTCCAATCTGTTCCTGACCAACAAATTCGAAAATCTTCGGTACGGTTTGCTGAATGACCTGAGTGACTTGAGTATTATTTTCCGGTTTTGCCAGCCATTGTCCGACCGCAAGGCTGAGATCGGTACTTTGCAGGCTTCTTTCCACCACTTGTGGAGATAAAAAGTTTTCCTGTACAAAACGTCCCATCGATTCGGCAATCCGGGCTTTATTGCGCGGAATGATTTCAGTGTGGTCGAGCAGAAACTTGGGAATTGGCATTTTCCCAAAAGGATTGCGGAACAATACGGTAATGGCATACCAGTCGGCCAGTCCGCCGACCACACCCGCTTCGGCAGAAAGCATGAAAATATGAACCAGCCAGGCATATTCAGGAATCAGTTTGGCCACTACCATTAACACCAACCAGGTCACAATGGCACTGATGAGGGCAATGGTGGCAAAGCGTTTACTGCGTTGCAAACTCGGTGTGGTGATTGCTTCCGCTGTGGTCATGCAGGATTCCTGTCGGTTACTAAACTGTTGTTATTTTACTGTTTTTGGTACTGGTGGTAATACTTGGCCGTTAGGGCCCAAGCCATACTTTTGTCCTAAATATTTTAAAATCAAATAGGCATCAAATGCATCATCCGGTGCTTTTTTCTGATCTTTATAACATTCAATGCTATAGGAAACCTGTACCGGGTCAATAGTCACCACGTGCGGCATGTCATAAAACGGGTCAGGCCAGAAGCCGGGATAACGGCGATAATAACCATAGGGATAGTACATCGGGCTGGAATAGACCACAGCCTGACGAGGTGGCTGGTTACGGTTACTTGGATCAGCTAGTACTTTAAAATAGCGGAAGCCGTTCTGTACCGTGGTCTGGGCGGCTTTCACCAGAGTAATTTCTTCGGCAGTCCCAAAACTCATGTTAGGACGGGCCTGAAAACTGATGCGATAGCTTTGTGCATTCAGGGGCGTATTGCTGAATTGCCCCAGCTGTTCAAAAGTTAGCGGTTTTGAAGGTGTGGTTGCACAGCCTGACAGCGCTATGGCTATGACCATAGTTAAACCTATAATGCTGTTCTTCATGTTAAACCTCCATACGATTTACTGTGCGCGGGGAGGAGACACAATAAATGTTTAGAAACGACTATTCGGTTGGGTTAAAAATTCGAGCTCTTCCGTAGTTGAGCTACGTGCCAGGATGGCATTGCGGTGCGGATAGCGCCCGAAACGGTCAATAATGGCTTTATGCTGTTTTTCATAATCCAGATTCAGTGGATTATTTAAGCGTTGAAATAATTTTAACGCGAATTCGTGGATCAGTTTCGATTCACTGTGCATAAAGGGCATATATAAAAACGACCGTTGTTCTGGACTTAATTGTTTATCCAAATCTAGGCTAATGGCTTCTTGCGCCAGAGCTAATGCTAAGGGGTCCTGGGCAAAGGCCTGAGCTTGATCCCGAAATAGGTTACGCGAGAATTGATCCAGAACAATAATTTCTGCCAGGCGGCCTTCAGCGGTTTGACGCCATGACCACAGTTCGGCCTGTGCCGCTTTTTGGTGAATGTCATAAAATTTTTGCTTGATCAGTGCATCAAAATCATCACTTTTTGCAAACCACAGCGGCTGGGTTTCCGGATTAAACCAAAAGTCCAAAACATCTGGATAATTCATAATATTTACAAATCCTTAGCACTTATTATTCAATACAAACACAAAATTCAGATGTCTTATACAGTATCTTTGTGATAAAAATTTGCCAGAAATAAAATTGACGTTTTGCTTGAAAACTATACAGGGTGTAATGTAGCAGCCAAAAATCACGTTATACTGATATAAACTGATGATTTTATTTTAGTAGTTTTATTTAGTAGTTATCTTCCGATAAGCGAGATTGTTAATGAGTCAACCCGAATCGACCTCTCAAGTTATGGTACCAACTTGGGTGGATTCTTCGCTGTTTAAGGGCATGTTGCGCGGTATTGAACGTGAAAGCCTGCGTATGCAAAGCAATGGCTTTTTATCCCAGGCAACACATCCTCAGGCACTTGGTTCTGCATTAACACATCCGCATATCACCACTGACTATTCCGAAGCCTTGATGGAATTTATTACTCCTCCACAAGACAGCATTGAAAAAGCACTCGACTATTTGGCCGATATTCATGCCGTTGCGCACCGTCATCTGGAAAATGGCGAAAAGCTCTGGCCCTTGTCGATGCCCTGCATGCTGGATGATGACGAAGAAAACATTCGTTTAGCCCAATATGGCAGTTCCAATATTGGACGTTTCAAGACTTTGTATCGTCGTGGTTTAGGCGTGCGTTACGGTCGCCGTATGCAAACCATTTCCGGGGTGCATTATAATTTATCTTTTCCAGATCAATTGTTTGAAGCGCTGCAACAGCATGAAAGCGATGAAGCCCTAAAAAGCCTCAGTTTGCAGGATTATCGCAGTCACCGTTACTTTGGCCTGATCCGTAATTTCATCCGTCTAACACCCCTGGTGATGTTCCTGGTGGGGGCCAGCCCTTCTGTGTGCCAGTGTTTCATGACCGGGCGTGAACATCATCTGTTGCCTTTATTAAAAGGCACCCTGTTCTTGCCGTATGCAACAGCACTGCGCATGGGCAATTTTGGCTATCAGAATTCTACCCAGAAGCAATTGGGTATTCATTACAATAACCTGTCGGATTATCTGGATGGTTTGCAGAAAGCCGTGAAAACGCCTTATGCACCTTTTAGCCGTTTAGGACTCAATGATGAGCACGGTGAACCGATTCAAATCAATGATCATGTGCTGCAAATTGAAAATGAATACTACAGCCTGGTTCGCCCAAAACAGGTGCCTCAAGCGGGAGAAACCCCATCCCAGGCGCTGAAAAATCGCGGGGTGGGTTATGTTGAACTGCGCGCAGTCGACGTCAATCCGTACAGTCCGATCGGAATTGATGAAAACACGGCAGCATTTCTGGAAGTTTTGGCGCTGCATTGCCTGGTACAGGACAGCCCCGATTTGCTCGATCCGGAACAGGAACAGATTGAGCGTAATCAGGCCGAAGTGGTCAATCGTGGCCGTGCACCGAATGCCACTATTGTGGATGCGGCTGGAAAGCATCCGATTGAAGACTGGGCACGTGCGCAGGTCATCAAAATGCAGTCTTGGGCTGATTTACTGGATGCCGCCTATAGCACCAAGATGTATTCAGCAGCCTTGGCAGTCATGCTCAGCCGCATTGATGAAGTGGATGAAACCCTGTCTGCACAGGTTATTGCCGATACTTTGGAACATGGCGGGACCTGGGGTTTTGGCAGTATGATGGCGCTGCAGCATGCAATGACTTATGAACAGCACACATTAAGTCCGGATACTCTGGCTTATTTTGATGGTTTAGCGGGGCAGTCATTGCAACAGCAACAGCAACTGGAACAAGATACGAGCATCAGTTTTGAGCAATATCTTGCCGATTATCGATAAAAATTAAGAGGATTTGCCATGCAATGGAGTTATCGCTTCGTGAGTGGTTTTTTATTTTTAGCCAGTGTCGCGGGGATGGCATTTGCGTTGTATTTAGAGCATGGACAAGGGCTTGAGCCTTGTCCACTCTGCGTTTTTCAGCGTATAGGGCTAATTGGGCTGGGGATCATTTCCCTGATCGCTTTCCTGCATAACCCCATTTCAAATGCGTTTAAGCGTTTTTATGCTTTGCTGGGTACGCTTAGTATCCTCTGGTCCGCAGGGGTGGCAGCACGTCATGTCTGGCTGCAAAATTTGCCGCCCGATCAGGTGCCGAGTTGTGGTCCAGGCTTAGATTATTGGCTGGATACCTTGCCGTTAAAGTCGGTATTTGAACAGGTGCTGAAAGGTTCGGGCGAATGTGCCAAGGTTGACTGGACTCTGTTTGGACTATCTCTTCCGGTATGGTCATTGGCCTTCTTTACCGTACTTGCCTTGATCAGCCTGTGGCAACTATTGCGTCACTATCCAGGAATGAACAATAAAACAGCCAAGAAAAAATAAAGAGGTGTATAAAAAAGCCAACTGAATGTTGTAATGCTGATCAGTTAAGGAGTTTAGAAATAAACTCCTTAACTTTTTAGTGATTCATGGCGGAGTCTTACCATTTTAAATCAAACCCTTGCAGCTCATTTGTTACTTTGGTTTCGTCCAAAGTAACCAAAGGCATTTGTCATCCGCAAAACTCGTCAGCCACTATCAACTCGCAAATTTATCGCAGAAACAATCATTTTTTAATGTAGTCCGGCCTCAAACAGTTGCGGATGACTTTCCCACATATCAAATACAGTCATGAATTTAAAAAAGAAAATACCAGTCAATTTCTTAACTGACTGGCATTAAACCGAACGTTGGCTTTTTTATTTTTTACTTAAGTCAGTGCAATACCTGATAAATCTTCCAGCTGCATGCGGTATTCATGCACTTCTTCTTTGACCTGTTCATTTTGCGGCGGGTAGAACCATTTCACAATCTGTTCCGCCACACTGGAATGATAGTTGATTTCAAAATGACTTAAGCCATAAAAGATCGCTTTATGGGATTGTGGCACTTTCAGTTGAAAGCGCGGATTTGGATGTTCACCCAAAGCACTGTCTACACTGACCAGATAGTCCCCCAGCACCTTTAAGGTTCGGTTCTTTTTGTTTTCATATTCAATGGTGCCGGCAACCAGGTACGTATTAATATGTTTTGGCAGGGGAGCCGGTTTACGGTTGTCATCCATGCCGCCAATCCGGGCATGATTATGTTCCCAGTCATCATCGCGGACACTGCCATAGCGCAAATCCAGAATGCCATTGCTGCGGATATTGACAATATGCCGGATGATTTTCACAAAGGGAAAATGCCCGAGTTTGTCTTGCAGGATAAACCCGAAACGTTCCAAGACTGCACCATGGTGCGGAGAACCCAGACAGACCAGGTTTTCGGTCAGATGTATCCATTGATACATGTTCTGTTTACCGTAAAACAGGGCACTGCGTAAGACCAGACCACCCATGCTGTGGCCAATTAAATCGATGCTGGTAATACGCGGATTGCGACGAATCAGATCTTCTAGGGTGTGGGAAAGACTACGGCCATTGGCCGAGATACGACGTCCGCTATTGTAGTTCAGGTACAGCATGGTGTTATTGTCACGTTGTGCCAACAATTTTTCGCCTATACCGCCATATTGCGTGTTGCTCCAGTCCAGATGGTTCATGCACAAGCCATGTACAAAAATGACCACGCGACCGGATAAATCCCCTTTTTGCAGTCCACCATAGTGGTTATACAGCACCATCGGCAGTGCCATCGGGTTCTGGTATTTTAATAAATAATCACCCAGCACCCCGTTGAGCACCCCGACGAGAAAGTGCAGCGCAGGTGTTAGCGGCCTGTCATGTAATTTTGGATATTTTTCAATAATCTGACGTAAACCGGGTGCCAGTAAATAGTTGCCGTAGTTGAGCAGGGTGTCGAAGGACAGCTGGTACAGTTTGTCGATATAAGGAATTTTTTGCAATTTTTTCGAGCGTTGTTCACTCATGCCAAACAGGCTAATTAAAATTTCACGTTGAATCGCCTGGATCAGCTCCTGCATGACGTCGTTGAGACGTGTCGTCACCAATTGTGCGAGACCTTCCAATACATCAGCTTGACTGGGCGGTGTACGGTCCCATCTACAATAGGTTTCATGTAATGGGGTTAAACTCGGCATTTGATCCTGTCCTTTCTGTGACCATGTTTCCCATACTCTTTATTTTTTCTTGGGATCACGGTATAAACTCTTAGCTTTTCATTTTATATCGTTCATCTGGAACAGCTTTTACAATAACGTTGATTGAGCTTCGGTATTAATTTTTTTGTCTGACAATTTTGGTTATATCTAGATAAAAACAGATGGGTAGCTAAAACTCAGGTATAAAATAAATCTAGTTTAAATTTGGCAATGATACAATAAAAAAGCATGAACATCATTTATTTACATGGATTTCAAAGCAGTGCTTTATCCATAAAAGGCCAGCAAATTAAAGACTACTGTCAGCAGCAGGGTCAGAAGGTTCGGGTGCATCTGCCGGATCTTAATATGCCGCCCGAGCAGACAATGGCGCATCTAGCTGCCATGATTGAGAATCTTGACCAGGTCGTGCTGGTGGGGAGCAGTCTAGGCGGCTTTTATGCGACACAGCTGGTCGCAAAGTATGGCGTGCCGGCTGTTTTAATTAATCCTGCTATGCGACCATGGCAACTATTTCGTGACTTATTTGGCAGTGATCAGATTCCCTATGTGGTGAATGCTGAATGGACGCTGGATCATACCCATCTGGATCAGCTTGAGCAGATGGCAGTGCCATTTGTGCAAGATGCGGACAAAATTTTAGTGTTATTACAACAAGGGGACGAAGTTTTGGATTATCGTGAAGCACAGCGCTATTATAGCAATGCTTCACATCCGTCCATGCTGATTACCGAAGCAAATGGCAACCATGCGATGGAAAATTTCGCAGACAAAATACCGATGGCCTTACAGTTTTTATCGGATTGTATAAATTAAGGAAACAGTACAACGTGTCTCAATATACGGCTCAATCACTTGAAGTTTTATCTGGTTTAGATCCGGTACGTCGTCGTCCGGGTATGTATACCGATACCACTCGTCCAAACCATTTGGCGCAGGAAGTTATTGATAACGCTGTGGATGAGGCACTTGCCGGACATGCCAATAAAATTACCGTCACAGTGTATAAAGACGGTTCCCTGTCGGTTGAAGACAATGGCCGGGGGATGCCGGTGGATATCCATCCGGAATATGGCCAGAGCGGGATTGAAATTATTCTGACCAAGCTGCATGCCGGGGGTAAATTCAGTACCGATAACTACCAGTTTTCCGGCGGCTTGCATGGCGTGGGCATTTCAGTGGTCAATGCCCTATCTGACCGGGTGGAAGTCGAAGTTCAGCGTCAGGGCAACCTGTATAAAATGGCCTTTGAGCACGGTGAACCGGTTGCACCGCTTGAAGTACTGCAAGGTAAGGCACCTAAACGTGCGACCGGTACCACAGTACATTTCTGGCCAGAAGCCAAATATTTTGATTCGCCCAAGTTTGCTCTAAAAGCGTTAAAACATAATTTAAAAGCCAAAGCAGTTTTGGCGGCAGGCTTAGAGATCAACTATGTTGATCAAATCAATGATGAAAAGATCAGCTGGCAGTTCGAAAATGGTCTAGTTGATTATTTGATGGATGAGCTTGAAGACCGTGAAATCATTCCAAGTCCTGCTTTTGTGGCTACTGGCGAAGCTGAACGTGCCAGCGCCGAATTTGCGATTTGCTGGAATGCTGAAGGTGGCGAACAGATTCAGGAAAGTTATGTCAACCTGATTCCAACTGCGCAGGGCGGTACCCATGTCAATGGTTTACGTTCAGGGGTCACCGATGCCATGCGCGAGTTCTGTGAATTGCGTAACCTGTTGCCACGTAATCTGAAACTGTCTGCCGAAGATGTCTGGGACGGGGTGAACTACATTCTGTCGTTAAAATTTCAGGAACCACAATTTTCCGGTCAAACCAAAGAGCGCCTGTCGAGCCGTGAAGCCTCAGGCATTGTACTGAATATCGCCAAAGATGCTTTTGCACTGTGGCTCAACCAGAATTCAGACATTGCCATGCAACTGGCTGAATTGGCGATTGCCAAGGCAGGCCGCCGTTTAAAAGCGGCAAAAAAAGTTGAACGTAAGAAGATTGTTTCCGGACCTGCACTCCCGGGTAAACTGGCCGACTGTGTAGGACATACCTTGGAAGAATCGGAACTGTTTATTGTGGAAGGGGATTCTGCAGGCGGTTCTGCCAAGCAGGCACGTGACAAGAATTTTCAGGCAATCATGCCTATTCGCGGGAAAATCTTAAATACCTGGGAAGTCTCCTCCGATGAAGTTCTGGGTTCTCAGGAAGTGCATGATATTGCCATTGCGATTGGAGTCGATCCGGGCAGTGATGACCTGTCAGAACTTCGCTACGGTAAAATCTGTATTCTGGCCGATGCCGATTCGGATGGTCTGCATATCGCGACCCTGCTCTGTGCCTTGTTTGTAAAACACTTTCCGACCATGGTGGAAGAAGGGCATCTGTTTGTAGCCATGCCGCCTTTATTCCGTATTGATGATGGCAAGGATGTGCACTATGCGCTGGATGAAGACGAACTGGAAAGCATTCTGAAAAAATGCAAAAGTAAAAATCCGCAAATCACCCGATTCAAAGGTTTGGGTGAAATGAATGCCAGTCAGTTAAGGGAAACCACCATGGACCCAAATACCCGTCGTTTGGTACAGCTCGATCTGGACGACGCGCATTTTACAGCCGGTCTGCTGGATAAATTACTTGCGAAAAAACGCTCATCGGACCGTAAACATTGGTTAGAACAGAAAGGTAATCTGGCTGATCTGGTAGTTTAGTTTTTAAGTTAAATTATTATTTACATATAAAAAAGCCCTCAATTGCGGGCTTTTTTATATGTTTAAATTGAGTTGCATTAACACCAGATCACGCCATTTCCCAAATTTTTGTCCAACTTCTGACATATAACCTGTCTGCTTAAAACCTAATTTTTCATGTAACACAATTGATGCCTGATTTTCATGATCAATCGCAGCAACCATGACATGAATACGATTGTGCTGTGCATGTTCAATCAGTTTCAGCATTAAGGCTTTGCCCAGACCTTGTCCGATAAAGTCCGGATGAATAAAGACCGAATGTTCCACTGTATGTTTAAACCCGCTAATTTGACGGAAAGAAGAATAATCGGCATAGCCGGCGATGTGTTTAGTCTCTGAATGTTCAGCGACAAACAAAGGAAATTGTTGTTCAGTAAGGCTTTTAAACCAATTCAGAAAATCTTCTAACGATTTTTCCTGGTCATTCCAGGTTGCAGTACCATTTAAAATTTCAGCATTATAAATTTTCAGGATATGTTCTAGATCTTGTACTTGAGCGGGACGAATCAGAAAACCCATGAGCATATGCCGAACGACTAAATAGACTATGGATTTTAGAAATAAACCTGACTTTGAGCAATAAAAAAGCAAGACCGAAGCCTTGCTTTTTTATTGCTCAAAACGTGGTGCTTAGAAGTGGTATTTGACCAAAGCACTGACGTCGTTTTGATCAACGCCTTGAATACCAAATTTGTTGTTCCAAACTGAGTGTTCGATACCAACATATAATTTAGTTTTAGGTGAAATATGCTTACCTACATTCCATTTGTACTGGCTGGTCCAGTTCAGCTCGCTTGCTTGAGCACCTTTTTCAGCTGTTGACCAATCCAGGAAGGCATCTACCAGGAAATCTTCAGAACCCAATTTAAACGGAACTGCATAAGTGATCGTCATTTGATAATCATCTTTAGTTTTGTCGTTATCCGCTTTATAGAAGTTCACATTGGCATATTGGGTATATGGAATATCTAAAGAGAAACCTACACCATACAAGAAGTTATTAAACTCTTGGTTTTGATCGTATCCGGCATTGTGTTCCCAAGTTGTCGCAATAAGGACATCTTTAATTGGACCAAAAGAAAGATCTTTTCCAGATACTTCGCCTAAGCTTAAACGTGGCGCTAACTCGAAATATGTATTTTGTTCATCATTGCCATCCAATTGATGGTCAACAAAGAAAAATACATCCGAGTATTTAAGTTTAGCTGCATATTCTGCAGTCACGGTCGTACGGTCTTCAGTACCCACTTCATAGTTTTCACCATAAAGACCAGTTACGCTGAAGTCTTGCCATACCACTGGCGAAGCCTGTGTAAGTGCAGCTGTTGAAGCCAATGCACATGTAGCAAAAAATTGTGTAAATTTCATTAAAAATATCTCCCCCGAGAAGCAAGCAAAGCATACAGATTCTTTAGCAAAAATAAAGCCAAAATTGATCAATGGTTAAAAAAATAGTCTGCTTTTCTCAGAGTGCTCCTGATTAAAATCAAGACACCGCTTTGATACCTAAAAATACATGTTGATAAAAAAAGTAAAGCAGTTTGAAGAAGGCATTTTATCCGCAAACAAATAATATGATATTTATCAAATTATTTAGAGGGAAAGTCAAATTCCTTATACGTTATAGGGTATTTAAAAAAAATATCAAAATACTACTTGCATAAGCTTCACCTAGACCCTTATATTCAAAGCATAAGGACACGAATCTGCAGAGTTAAAAGTGTTCATCATTCAATGTGGAGGAACTCGTTCCAAACTAGGTTGAAGATGCTCAGCGCTGTTGTTAACAGCAAGGTGAAACGTGCCAAGATAAGAAGTTTTGCACAAAAAAAGATTTGATGAATAAAGAGGATGAAATTATATGAACATTGAAATTCGTACCGATAAAAACATCCAAAATAGTGATCGTTTAATTACTTATGTTCGTGCAGAACTGAATGCTGAATTCCAACGTTATAGCGAACGTATTACCCATTTCTCGGTTCATTTTAGCGATGAAAATGGTCCAAAAGGTGGTGCAGATGATATTCACTGCATGATCGAAGCACGCCCGGCAGGTTTGAAACCAGTAGTGGTGAACCATCATGGTCATAATATCGATACTGCCATACATGGAGCCATTGACCGTTTAAAACGCAGTTTGGAACATCTATTTGAGAAAATAGATGACCCTCGTGCCGCAGTGCCGGTACTTGCTGAAACTGCAGAAGCCAGTGATGTGGACGATGTAAATGATTAAGCAACATCTTGCTTAAAGAAAAAAAAGCTCTTCGGAGCTTTTTTTATGGGCGTTTTAATGCGCTATTTGGGACAGGGCAACAGAAATAAAAAATATACTCTTTATACATTTAGCTAAAACAAATGACAGTTTATTCGGCATAATAGTTAAAAAATGATTGAAGAGTATTTTCTCCATGTTAACAGCACAACAACAAGTCTTTGTACAGGCAATAGAAGAGCTGGATCTTGCTCAGGTACAACGTCTTTTGGCAGAAGGTCTCGATCCGAATTTTATTGATCTGGAAAAAGGTCCGGCCATTTCTGTCTGGTCCGATGGTTTGTTCCACTGGTGGGAGCATATTTGCGAAGCTTATGAAGCCGGTTCACCTTTATCTGAACAAGAAAAACAGCAGAATCTGGCAGTTCATCTTGAAATTTTAGAGGCGCTTATTCAAGCCAAAGTCAATTTACATTTATGGGATGCCGAAGAACTGTATGGTCCATTATGGGATGCTGCCAGCTCCGCCTGCGTGCCTGCAGTGCAACGTTTACTGGATGAAAAAGTAGATCCTAATACCAAAGATGAAGATGGTCAGACCATATTATCTTCGATTAGTGATTTATTCTTTGATTGTGACTTTGATGAAATCAACTGGTCAGAAGCATTGGCCGAAGAAAAGCAAACTTTAGAGTTGCTCCGTAGTTATGGGGCTAAAATGACTAAAGAATTAACATAATTAGTGAGACAACCATGTCAGTCGTAAAAACAGTAAGTTTCATTTTTGCAGCGGGTTTCAGTATCAATGCGATGGCTGCCGATTTTTCTTTTGACCGTCCAGGTGCGGGAATCGGCACTGGCATTACGCCCGTCGGTCAGCTGGCATGGGAACAAGGCTTACCTAGCCTCAGCTATTCAGAAAGTAGAGATGAAACCGGAATTAAAGTTAAAAACACCACTTTAAATGCCGACATGTTGTTACGTACCGGTTTAGCTCAAGATCTTGAATTGCAGTTGGGCTGGCAAGGTCCATCCTGGTCAAAAACCAAAGCAGCGGGTCAGTCTGTTGAAGAAGACGGTTTGGGCGATGTCAGCATTGGGGTGAAAAAGGCTATTAATCTGGATGATGAAAAGCTTTCTATGGCCATTTTAGCTGAAGCGATTCTTGCGACCGGCAATGATGCGTTTAGCAATCAAGATGATATCTACAGTCTGACTTCGGCTGTGGCGTATAATTATAGTGATGTAATTCGTACTTCCATTACCATGCGTTATGAAGCACAAAACAGCAATTGGGCTGTGACTGCAATCCCGAACATTGAATATAAAATTACCGATAAATTGTCCGGTTTTTCTGAACTGGTCTATCGTAAAGCTGAAAGTCAAGACTATGAATATGCACTGGGTTCAGGACTCATTTATGCACTGAATGAGCGTGTGCAAATGGATGCCAGTATTGGTGTGGACTTAAATGGTCGAGATAAAAGCTATCAATCAGGTTTGGGTGTTGCATTCCTATTTTAATTAAAAAAAATAAACTGATATGAAAAAGCATCTTCAAGACATGAGTTTGTGGTTTCGGTTCGCTATATGCGGATTGATCGGTAGTGTGATTGTATTGTGCTCCATGACACTGCAGGCGCAAGAGCAATTGCTTGCACCCGAGGATGCTTTTTCTTTTAGTGTTGAATCCAGTAGCACACATGAAGCCCAACTCAACTGGACGATTCCAGATCGCTATTATTTATATCAGCATAAATTTGAAGTCCGGCAAGGGACGCAAAAGCTGGCTTTAAAATTGCCGCCAGCAACCGATTTGCATGATGAAAATTATGGCCATACCCAGGTCTATTTTCACAAGGTCCAATTCACGGTTCCCACCGAAGCCTCAAAAACCTATCAGGTGACGTGGCAGGGCTGTGCCCAGGACCGGATTTGCTATCCACCGCAAACCATTGAGTTTCAGACCGATATTGACGGTTTGGTGCTGTTACAAAATCAGGCCAGAGCAAGCAAGCGTCTGCGGGATCTTTCAACATCTTCAAACAGTTCTGTAACTGGTCAAAACACTTTGAGTGCTGAACAGAATAGCATTCAACCGACAGCAAAGCCCGTCATACGCGATACTGCAAAAGATCAAATGTGGTCGGAAACACTGGCTGAAAGCTCTTTGCTGTATGGCTTATTGCTGTTTTTCGGTTTAGGCATCTTGTTGGCCTTTACGCCATGTTCATTACCGATGCTGCCGATTTTAACTTCGCTGATTGTCCGCGACAGTAAAGGGCTGAAAGCCTGGATGATTGCTCTGGTGTTTGTCTGCAGTATGGCCATGGTCTATGCGGTTTTAGGCTTAATTGCTTCATCTGCTGGTTTGAATTTTCAGCGCTGGTTACAGCAGCCTTCCACCCTGATTGCTTTTAGTGCGTTATTTGTTTTATTTGCACTAAATTTATTCGGTTTATTTGAAATTAAATTGCCCCAAGCTTTGGTCAACCGCCTCGATCAGGCCCAGTCGCTACAAAAAGGTGGCAGCCTGATTGGGGCAGGTGTCATGGGGATGATCTCGGCACTGCTGGTTGGACCCTGCATGACCGCACCTCTAGCCGGGGCACTGTTATTTATTTCCCAGAACCAAAGCCAGTGGCAGGGAGCACTCTTGCTGTTCACCTTGGGTTTTGGCATGGGAACGCCCTTGCTTCTGGCCAGTGTACTGGGTTCCAGGGTGTTGCCTAAAGCAGGGTTGTGGATGCACCAGATTAAGGTGCTGTTTGCCTTTATCATGCTAGCCTTGGCCCTATATTTTATTCGTCCGCTTATTTCTGAGGCCTGGCTGCAATGGGCAGGCTTAGGTTTAGGCATTGCTTTTATTGCGTATATCCTTTTTCGCATTCGGCAACAGACCCCGCTGAGGGCTTTATATGTACTGGTATTACTCGTGGTGATGCCTTATCTGGCTTATACTCAATATCAACACAGCCAGCGGTTTTTTATCGGGCAAAGCACGACCCAGGCCACTTGGCATGTGGCAAAAACAGCGAATGAATTTCAACAGCTCTTAAGTAGTGTGCCCTCCAATCAGCCGATTATTATTGATGTGTATGCAGACTGGTGTGTGGCCTGTCAGCCCATTGAACATCAGGTGCTAAAATCGGCTCAAGTCCAACAAGCACTTGCGCCGTATTTTCTGATTAAACTGGATTTGAGTAACTATGATGCAACGCATCAGGCCTTATTGAATCAATGGGATATTTTAGGGCCGCCCACCTATTTATTCTTGGATGCTAAGCAGCAGGAAATTCGTGGTTTACGTCTAACCGGTGCTTTTAGCGAGGCTGAATTACTGAAACAGCTCGATTTGTTTCAACAGCATATAGGACCATAATGTGATGTATCAGCTCTATATAGCCAATAAAAATTATTCCAGCTGGTCAATGCGCCCGTGGCTGGTGTTACAGGCTTTTCAGTTGCCTTTTCAGGAATTCATGATTCCGTTTCCCGCAGAACGCAACACCGGCACATTCAAGCAGGATGTATTGGCCATTAACCCCAATGGGAAAGTCCCGGTATTGATCGATCATGACTTGATGCTGTGGGATTCGCTGGCGATTTGTGAATATCTGGCAGAACGGCACCCCAATGAGCATTTGTGGCCACAAGATGTCAAGCAGCGTGCGCATGCACGTTGTATTGTGGCGGAAATGCATAGCGGATTTTCAGGTTTGCGCAATGCCTGCGGCATGAATATCCGAGCCCATTTAGCCGATGTGGGTAAGCGTTTATGGCAGGACAATGCCGAGCTTAGGCAAGATGTGGCACGGATCGAACAGATCTGGTCAGAACGTCCAGAGGTGAACGGTTTTTTATGTGGTGAATTTTCAATTGCCGATGCATTTTATGCCCCGGTGGTGACGCGGCTTATGACCTATGCCTTACCGGTCAGTGAGTCGACACAGCAGTATATGCACACCATGCTGCAACATCCGGCCATGAAACTGTGGATGGAAGGCGCGTTGCAAGAACAAGCTTGGGTGAATTATTTAGAGTCGTATCAACAGCAGCCGCTTTAGCAGGGCTTGGGCTCAGTAAACAACTCTGCCTGATAACACTTGACCTGATTGCGTCCGTAGCCTTTGGCTGCATACAGAGCCTTGTCTGCCCGGCTGAGCAATTGTTGCGAATTGAGTAAGGGACTGGATAGTGCAATGCCAAAACTTGCGGTGATCGGAATGATCTCTCCCGATTCACTGCATAAATGAAGCTGTTGAATGGCCTGACGACACCGTTCAGCAATAATTTGTGCCTGTTCTAGAGAAGAATGATTTAAAATAAGAAGAAATTCTTCTCCACCAAAACGGCCCAGCATATCGCTATCTCGAATGATTTGAGAGAGTGCTTGACTGACCTGAATCAGGGTTTCGTCGCCTTTATCGTGCCCGTATTGGTCATTAATGCGCTTGAAATGATCCAGGTCAATTAACACCAGTGCATAAGATTCATTGGGCTTGCGTTCTAGTTTTTCCAGACAATTGTTGATGCTGCGCCGGTTAAGAGTATTGGTCAGTGGGTCAACCTGACTTAAATGCTGAATCAGTTTTTCTCGATGCCGCCATTGGCTAAGTAAAATTTCAAATAAAATTAAACAAGTAATAAGAATTGGTACAATGAAATACATCATTGTCAGCACCCAAAACATATTCTGGTAGGGTTGGGTGTGAAGATTAAACAACGGACCGTAGCTGATTTGACCTTGCAAGGCTAAATACCCGCAAACCAGTAAAAATAATGTGGCCGGGATAAGGGCGAAATAAACGATTTTACGGTTAAACAGCACCAGGCCCACCGTGAGCAGACACATGTAAGTGATCATGGTGGCCGGACTGAGTACGCCGATCACATAACCATCACGACATAAAGACATGACCAAAATCCCCACGGATACATAGGGTAGGCATTGCTGTACCCAGGCTTTTTTACGCCATGCCGAACATGGGTAAATCAGCGCAATAAAGACGGTCAAAATCAGGATATTCATTTCCAGCTGTAGTTTGAGCAAGGGTAAATTTACCCAAGGCCAGACTTCAGGAGATAAAAGCACAAAAACTTTCCAGATAATCCAGATCATATGCACTGAACTTCCTAAAATCAGCATCAAAATGCATTTATTCAGGACACTCCAATTCATTACACCCCCATCTTCTAACAGGTATTTCGCAATTTTTTCTTTGAATGAGAAGGCATGATTTGGTGAAAAGATTGGCTTCATTCGATAAATATAATCCTTGATTGTCTAAATCATGAATTAATGTGAAATAAGTAGATTTATTTTTAATAATTCACAACATAGCACGTTTTTTCAGTAATGGTAATGGTTGTTTTTTGTACTTTTTGGTCTAAAAAGTACTTTTAGCTGAATTATTGTTGTATTAAATATGGAACGTTGTGTTGTATATAAACGTATTATTCTATTTTTAGTGGTCGATTAAAATGCCTACATTGAATAAATAAAGATGAAGGTAACAGGCATGAAAGTTTTACATATCGATTCGAGTATTTTAGGTGATGCTTCTGTTTCACGCCAATTAAGTCAGGCGATTGTCACTCAGTTGCAAGCCAAGCATGCAGATGCGACCGTAGAATATCTGGATTTGGCACAACAGCCCATTCCACATTTAACCGCTGAAATTTTGATGGGGCAAGATGCTGAACAGGCAGCCTTAGGTGAAAAAATTATTCAGCAATATTTGGATGCGGACGTGGTTGTAGTCGGTGCAGCAATGTATAACTTTGGCTTGCCGTCTACGCTAAAAGCTTGGATTGACCGGATCAGTGTGGCCGGTAAAACCTTTAAATATACTGAAAATGGTCCTGTTGGTTTGGCTGGTGAGAAAAAAGCCTATATCGCCAGCAGTCGTGGCGGCGTGTATGGTGAAAATAGCCCGGCAGATTTTCAGGAAGGTTTTTTGAAAACTGTATTTAATTTCACCGGTGTGAACGATGTCGAAATTATTCGTGCAGAAGGTGTCAATATGGGTGCAGAGTCAAAAGATCAGGCAATTGCCAGCGCTTTAGCTCAGGTGCAAAGCCTGTAATGTGAAATCATCCTATCCATGATTCCTCTTGGGTCAGCTTCGGCTGACCTTTTTTATGGAATATGGTTCATTGCGGATTAAATTTAGCTTTGATCCAGTGCATGGGCAAATTCAGCCAGATCGGCCAGTGCCTGTTTGGCTTCATCAAACCACGCATGGAACATCTGAAAATTGTGCCACATGCCGGTATAAAGTTTAAAAGTCACTTCAACATTGGCCTGTTCTGCTTTTTCTTTAAAGCGCTGTGCATCATCCAGCAGAATTTCTTTCGATCCTACTTGTACCAGTGTAGGAGGTAATCCGGTTAAATCTGCAAACAGGGGAGAAATTGAGGGATGTGATTTATCCATCGATTTAGGGACGTAATAATCAATTCCGGTTTCTAAGGTTTCAATGGACAATAAGGCATCGTGTTTCTGGTTATAGCGTAAGGATTCACTGGTCAGGGTTAAATCTAAAAAGGGTGACAATAGCATCAGACCGCTGACCTGGGGCAGCTGTTCATCACGAATTTTAAGTGCCAAGGCTAAAGCCAGATTGGCACCACAGGAATCCCCGGACAAGATAATATCCTTGGCTTGTATGCCTTGGTCGAGCAAAATATTGTAAACATCAAACAGCGCATCCAGCGCTTCAGGAAAAGGCTGTTCAGGCGCGAGAGGATAATCTACGTGCAGCGCTTGCATTTGAGTCCGTGCCACCATGTCGGATACAAATGCCCGATGGGTATTTAAGGATCCTAAAAAGAATGCACCGCCGTGAATATGTAAAATAAGCTGTGTGGCCTCATTGTGAGGTTTGATTTCTTCAGCACGTAAACAGGCAAGACGGATTGGGCGAATACTGACATTTTTATTCTGCGGAAATAGACGGCACATTTGTTCAATGACAAAGCGTGCTGAATTTGGAGGTAAGTTAAACTGGCTTGGCAGACGGATGGTGGTTTTTAAAAAACTTTCTGTAATTAATTGTTTCCATAACGGATTTATCTTCATGTTTTTTCCATCTTGTTATATCTTTTGGGGGATAACTGGTTGTTTACCAATTCAAGTTACAAGATTACACTAAACGGTCACACGGAAGAATTGCAAATATGTTGTGACTTTTTAATACTAAGGCCGTCTACACTAGACTAGGAAACGAAAAAAAATGAAAAGAATTGCTCTTGCATTAGGATTGCTCGGATTAACAGCTTTGGCAAATGCTGCTGATCCTTTAAATGGAACAGTTTGGAAAACGATTGACGATAAAACAAAACAACCCAAAGCAATCGTAAAATTTACTGAACAAAAAAATGGCACATTGTCTGCGAGTATTCAAAAAGTTTTGACACCGGGCGAAGAACAGGCATGTAAAAAATGTGAAGGTCCATATCATAATAAATCTTTAAAAGGTTTAAAGATTGTTCACGGTCTTAAAAATGTCGGTGGTACAAGTTATGAAGAGGGTACTATCCTTGACCCTTCTTCAGGCAAAACCTACAAACTCAAAGGTGAACTGGCAAATGGCGGTAAAACGCTCGAATTACGCGGTTTTATTGGCGTATCTGTTTTAGGCCGTAACCAGACTTGGGTTCGCGCAAACTAAGTTTGCCTAGCCTAATGGATAAAACAAAAAAAGCCTGACAATCTCAGGCTTTTTTAATGCGGATGGTGCAGGAGGCTTACTTTAATGCCCGATACGCTTCTTCATCAAAGCCGACGATATAACCAGAAGCAGTTTCAAGCACAGGACGTTTGATTAAGCTGTTATGGCAGGTGAGCGCTTCAATGAGATTTTCTTCACTGCTTAAAGCTGTTTGTTGTTCCGCTTCGCTCAGTTTGCGCCAAGTGGTGCCTTTTTTATTCAGGATGACTTCCTGACCTTTGGCATCCAGCCATGTTTTTACCGTTTCAGCAGCAATGCCTTGTTTCTTGTAATCGTGAAACTCATAGGCAAGGCCAAGTTGATTAAGCAGGTCAAAGGCTTTTTTCATTGAATTACAGTTTTTGATACCATAAATCTTCAGCATAGGTGAATTATTCCATTTGCTATTCTTCAATAGCGTAACGAAAATCCATCAGAAGCTCTAGAGTGAATTAAATGATTAAAATTAAAAAATTCAGCTGTCATTAAACTGACATTTAGATTTGTAATTATAAAACTATAAATAAGAACCATATGATTATTCTAAATATATAGAAAATAGAAAAAATATAGAAATAGAAAAGAAAAAATAAAGATAACGAATAGAGAAAACCCGCATTCAATCATCCTGATTATGCGGGTCTCATTTCAACGTCCATTGTCACATCCTTGCAAAATAAGCTACCGAAGTGCTTTATTCTGTTTCATCCTACGGCATCCTATCCCTTTTCAGTCATCCTGACTTATCCCTGTGCCGTGCGACAATAATGCACTTAAAAGATCTATATAAAAAGCAACAAATTCGACATCTTTTGTAATCTATAAGCCTGTATTGAGTGAACAATAGTTCACTCAATGCGCATTATGGACTATATTTTATAATCAATAATCACCGGTGCATGGTCGCTAAACCAGGTCTCCTTATACACCCAGGCATTGACAGTACGGGCTTTCCAGTCTGGTGAGCAGGCTTGATAGTCAATGCGCCACCCGACGTTTTTGGCACGCGCCTGTCCGCGATTAGACCACCATGAATAAAGTTCGGCTTCCTTGCGCACTTCACGGAAAGTATCGACATAACCCAGATCATCATAAATATGATCGAGCCAGGCGCGTTCATGTGGCAGGCAGCCTGAAGATTTCTGGTTGCCCGACCAGTTCTTGATATCAATGCGTTTATGCACAATGTTGTAATCACCGCAGACGATGATCGATTTATTTTCATCCCGCCATTGTTTTAAGATGTCTTGATACTGATCCAAAAAGTGATCTTTACGGGCTTGTGCTTCTTCACCGGATGAACCTGAAGGCAAATACAGCGAACAGATGTATACCGGCTTGTCTAAACCGAGATCAAATTCGGCAGCGATAAAGCGCCCTTGAGAGTCGGCCAGTTCAAAGCCTAAACCATCTTTTACGGAGACAAAAGGTAGGCGACTATAAATGGCGGTACCGGCATAGCCTGCACGTTCTGCCGGGAACAGGTGCGTGTACCAGCCTTCAGGTCTAAATTTTTCAGTCCACTGCGCATGGGTGATCCGGCTTTCCTGCATACAAATGACATCGGCATCTGACTGTTCCAGCCATTCCAGCAAGCCTTTGGTCACTGCTGAACGCAAGCCATTTACGTTAATTGAAACGACTCTTAGAATTTTTTGATCACTTGGATAGCTACTCTTTGGTATCATGCGCAAGTCTTACCTCTATTTATGAATTTTGGAGCACCTCATGACGTCGCAAGCGACTTTTAACCCTCAAGCTTTTATCGAACTTGCATTATCACGTGGTGTGCTTAAATTTGGTGAGTTTACTTTAAAATCGGGTCGTGTGAGTCCTTATTTTTTTAATGCGGGTTTGCTCAATGATGGCGAGGCGTTAACGCTACTGGCTTCAGGCTATGCAGACAAATTAACGGCATGTGACAATGTCGAAGTGATTTTTGGCCCGGCTTATAAGGGTATTCCATTTGTTGCTGCGACTGCCGTGGCATTGTCACAAAATCATGGTGTAAGTGTACCTTGGGGCTTTAACCGTAAAGAAGCCAAGGATCACGGTGAAGGCGGGGTGCTGGTTGGCGCATCGGTTGAAGGCAAAAAAGTCTGGATTATTGATGATGTCATTACTGCAGGTACAGCCATTCGTGAAGTGGTCACCATTCTTAAAAATGCTGGTGCGCAAATTGCCGGAGTATTGGTGGCTCTAGACCGTCAGGAAAAAGGACAGGGCGAATTGTCTGCTATTCAGGAAGTTCAAAAAGAACTGGAAATTCCAGTTCATGCCTTGATTACCATGAAAGATTTGATGGATTTCTTGGAAGCTAAAGGCGAAAAAGACGCTTTAGCGAAAATGGAAGCCTATCGTGTAAAATACGGTATCTGATCGGTCAATGGTTAAAAAGGGAAGCCATGTGCTTCCTTTTTTGTCATTTTAAGAAAATAAGAGATAACTTAAAAAAATCGACTAAAAAAGTACTCAGGCTTTAAACAAAGCTCTAGTCATATTCATCTTTTGTTTGTTTTTAGGTTGAAAGAAGACGCCAATACATGCTATTGAAGTTGAGCACCGTTTTAATCTATACCCTCTAAACCGGTATTTATTTAGGGCTAAGACTAGAAGATTTAAGAGAGACTTACCCCTTTTGCTCAGGCTCCGTATACGGATAGCTCTTAAAATTTTGCGACAAAGAAAACCCGATTTTTCAGAGTAAAATTCCACTTTAAATTTATTCTGTATAAAAATATCTAATAAATTCATGATTAGTTAATAAATTATACAAAATGCATATTGTAAGTTAGTAAAAATAGATTATTTTTCATTCTATTTTATAAGGTACTGTGATTTTATACCCTAAAGGTATAAAATTTTTATAGATAAAAATGCTAAATTAAACAGTATTTTATTTTTATTAATAAATATAAAAAGACTATAAATTAAATTATAACTTATTTTTTGATAATAAAAGTGTAAAAAATGGAGGATTTTTCCAAAATAAATTACTGTAAACTTTGTCACATTTTTACACATTTTCAGAAATAAAATGGTATTTTTGTGATAGATCATTTAACCATTAAAATGATTTAATCGGCTTGCATAATAACAATAGATAAATATAAAAGGGATCTTCATTTAAACTTTGGCTCTCTAATTCTTTTTATAAAAAAGAGGCTCACAGAAGCGAAAAAGAATTAGAGAGTTAATATTAACTGAGAGTGAGTAGAAAATCTTAATACCAGATATTAAATGGATAAAAGTGTAACCTAAAACTAAAGAAGCTAAAATACAATGCGTCTTTAAAATAATTTTAATGGTCTTAATATATTAAAAAGGTGAGATTATGGCAAAAAAGTACAATAAATTTTTATCTGGATCTGCAGATTTTAATTTAGAAAATTCTCTGTATCACTGGATTACTCAAGTACATGCTCAATATATACAAAATGTTGATCATGCATTAAAGAAATATGGTTTAGATAATTCGCGCCGTCGTATCTTGCTGGCATTACAATCCAAAAATAAGGCTAGCGTATCTGATCTGTCGGAAATGTTGATTTCTAAAATGTCGACCACCACCAAAGTGGTCTATCGCTTAAAAGAAGAAGGATTAGTAAATACTTATTGTTGTGAAGATGATGCTCGAATTACGCGAGTATTATTAACAGATAAAGGACAACAAATGATTCAAAAAATTAATGATCTCAGCCTGGTCGTATTAGAACAATCTTTTGATGGCTTAACACCGCTACAAATTGAAAAAATGCTGGATAACCTGAAACATATTTTTAAAAATCTTGCCCCTTAAAATAAATTAAAGTGCATAGCTATTTAAATAAATTGCTCATGATTTTTTATTGTGAGAATAAAGAGGATTTTTTTTATATTAGAAATAAGTTAATCGTTATAATTTTAATAAAATTATGAAAGGTTATATTCTTTAAGGTTAATAAGGTAAATTTTTTGTTAAATAAAAATTAAACTGGTTGGGGTGAATATGATTGATGAAAATTTTATTTTTTAAATATTTTGATTTAAATTATCTGTACTTTATTATTTAAGCAGTTTTAAATTTCATAAGGTTAAAATAAAATTATTTTTTAAGATGGGGTAAATAAGATAGAATATTATATTCTGCATAAGTATTTTATTATTTATCCTTTATGGATTTATAATTAAATTGGTTCTTCACATTTCCTACACTCCAACATTATTCCTAGTTTCTCTTTTCGACCTTGTTCAGTTATCACCCATGGGCGGTTTTGCCAAGGCGGATTATGTCGAACATGCTGGGTATGGCCACAGGCCAGGTCTGCAACCCAATGGTTTTCTTCATCTAAATGAAATCCAAGAATCGCTTGTTGCATGAGGTACTCCTTGCCGCTTTCAAATGATTCGATACAAGCTTTATTAAAATTGAGAAAAAAGAAAGATTAAACTCCGTTATACTTTTCTCAAGTTAAAAATACATGAGCAGATCGATATGCGCGTACTTGTTGTGATGGATCCCATCGAAAATGTAAACCTGAAAAAAGATTCTTCTATGGCCATGCTGTGGGCTGCCAGCCGTCGTGGGCATGAGTTGGGTTATGCATTACAGCAAGATTTATATATCGATCAAGGTAAAGCCTTCGGTTTGATTTCACCCCTGAAAGTGTTTGAAGACTATAACCATTATTATGAATTGGGTGAAAAGAAAAAAGAATCGATTGCAGCTTATGACGTGGTGTTGATGCGTAAAGACCCACCTTTTGACATGAATTTTGTTTATACTACGTATATTCTGGAACAGGCTGAGCGTGAAGGGGCGTGGATTATTAACAAGCCGCAAAGCCTGCGTGACTGCAACGAAAAATTATTCGCCACCCAGTTCCCTGAACTTCAGGTTCCGACTCTGGTGACCTCAAATGAAGGGCTAATCCGCGAGTTTCTAAAAGAACAGGTGGATGTGATTGTAAAACCACTGGACGGGATGGGTGGTACAGGCATTTTCCGTTTGTATCAAGATGGCATCAATATTGGATCGACCATTGAAATGCTGACCAATAACGGTACCCGGCCGATTATGGCGCAGCGTTATATTCCGGAAATTGTTGAGGGTGATAAGCGCATCCTGATGGTAAATGGTGAGCCTATACCTTACTGTTTAGCCCGTATTCCGCAAAATGGTGAAGTGCGCGGCAACCTGGCAGCCGGTGGTCTGGGTCAAGCCCGTCCCTTAACTGAAAATGATAAAGCGATTGCGGCAAAAGTAGGCCCTTATCTCAGAGAAAAAGGCCTGATTTTTGTGGGATTAGATGTAATTGGCAATTATGTGACAGAAATCAATGTTACTAGTCCAACCTGTATTCGTGAGATTGATGCACAGTTTGGTACATCTATTGCCGACGATTTATTTGCTGTTCTGGAAACAGGTTTAAAAGTAAAAGCATAAGTCTGATGTTTATAAAAAAGAGTTCCTAAAATAGGAGCTCTTTTTTATTCTGTTTGATCCGTTCCTTTTCTTGCTTTTTATTTTGGGATACAAAGGGACTGGAATTTATGCATTGTTCAAAAGACGGGTCATAAAATTGCTTAAAAAATATATATTTTGCTCGATTATCAATAAAACTAGTTTAAACTTTAAAATCTGAAGAAAAAAACAATGAAACGCATGTTGAAAAAAAGTAAATAACCTTTCACGGTTATGCGTTTGTGATTACAATTGTTAGCTTAAAATCAAATTTCGTTATTCCTATTTTAGAATTGAAGAATTAGACTGTGACCGAAGCAACGCAAACAAAGCCGAAACATGTGATGATGATGGCTGCCGGAACCGGTGGGCATGTTTTTCCAGCACTTGCTGTTGCCAAAGAATTACAGCAGCAAGGAATTCAAGTGTCCTGGTTGGCAACGCCGACAGGCATGGAAAACCGCTTATTAAAAAATCACAATATTCCAATTTACCAGATTGATATTCAGGGTGTACGTGGTAATGGTGCTGTGCGTAAGTTATTGGCACCGTTTAAAATTTTAAAAGCTACCTTAAGCGCCATGCGCTATATGAAACAGCTGAAAGTCGATGCCGTAGCCGGTTTTGGCGGTTATGTGGCTGGTCCTGGTGGTTTGGCTGCCCGTGCCTTGGGCATTCCCGTGATTATTCACGAGCAAAACGCCATTGCAGGTTTTACCAATACCCAGTTATCACGTATTGCCAAAAAAGTGTGTCAGGCATTTCCCGGTACTTTTGCTGAAAGTGCAAAAATTGTGACTACAGGCAATCCGGTCCGTAAAGAAATTACTGAAATTTTAAGTCCATCCTGGCGTTACCAGGAACGTGAAAAAGCTGGTTTGCCGCTACGTGTACTGATTGTCGGTGGCTCACTTGGTGCGCAGGCATTGAATGAGCGTGTACCGGAAGCGTTAAAGCAGCTAAACGTACCATTGAATGTGTATCATCAATGTGGTCAAAACCATGCCGAGACAACCCGTGCCCGTTATGCTGATAAGCCGGCATCGTTGCAGGTGGAAGTCCAGCCCTTTATTGAAGATATGGCTAAAGCCTATGCTGATGCCGATCTGATTATTTGCCGGGCCGGTGCTTTAACCGTGACAGAAATTGCAACGGCAGGTGTGGCAGCTGTTTTTGTGCCGTTACCAAGTGCGGTCGATGATCACCAGACGGCGAATGCCAAATTTTTAGCCAAAACTGGTGCGGCAAAAATTTGCCCGCAAGCCACTTTAACCCCGGACAGTTTAAAAGAACTTTTAGTCCCGTTGATGAATCGCCAATTGTTGTCTGAAATGGCAGTCAAGGCACGTCAACAGGCTCAACCAGATGCAACCCAACACGTGGTTCGTTTAATTCAAGAATTGTAAAATTAGAGTAATATATGTCTCCATCTACTCCTGCTGATCAAGCAAAAAAGTTAATCAAAGTGCCTGAAATGCGCCGTATCAAACACATTCATTTTGTCGGAATCGGTGGTGCAGGGATGTGTGGCATTGCAGAAGTATTGAAAAACCAGGGCTATCGAGTGTCTGGTTCTGATATTAAGGCCTCAAAAACCACGGCTCAGCTCGAAGAAAACGGTATCAATGTTTATATCGGCCATGCGGCTGACAATATTAAAGATGCCAATGTACTGGTTGTTTCAACGGCGATTGATCCGGAAAATCCGGAAATCAAGGCAGCGATTGAGAGTCGTATTCCAGTGGTTCGCCGTGCAGAGATGCTTGGTGAGCTGATGCGTTACCGTCACGGTATTGCTGTTGCTGGTACGCATGGTAAAACCACCACGACAAGTTTGGTGACTTGTATGCTGGCAGAAGAAAATCTTGATCCAACGTATGTGATTGGTGGTTTGCTGAACCGTACCGGTGTCAATGCGGCACTGGGTGCCAGCCGTTATATCGTGGCTGAAGCAGATGAGTCAGATGCATCATTCCTGCACTTGCAGCCTATGGCCACCATTGTGACCAACATCGATGCGGATCATATGGATACCTATGGCGGTAGCTTTGATGTGTTGAAAGATACTTTTGTCCAGTTCCTGCAAAAACTTCCATTCTACGGCCTGGCTGTGGTGTGTGGTGATGATGCCAACATCCGTGAAATCATGCCGCGTATTGGCCGTCCAGTGTTGACTTATGGTTTTAATGAAGACAATGACATCCGTGCTGTCGATGTCGATCAGGACGGTATGCGTACTCACTTTACCGTGCTGCGTAAAAATCGTGAACCGCTTCGTGTGACGGTGAACCAGCCGGGTCTGCATAATGTGCTTAATGCCTTGGCAGCAATAGGTATCGCTACGGATGAAGGCGTTTCTGATGGCGCGATCTGCCGTGCATTAGAAGGTTTTAGCGGTGTAGGTCGTCGCTTCCAGGTTCAAGGTGAATTTGAAATTGAAGGTGGCAATGTGAAACTGGTGGATGACTATGGTCACCATCCTAAAGAAGTCGAAGCTACCATTAAGGCTGCGCGTCAAAGTCATCCAGACCGCCGCCTAGTGATGATGTTCCAGCCGCATCGCTTTACCCGTACCCGCGACTGCTTTGATGACTTCGTCGATGTATTGTCACAAGTTGACCAATTGTTATTGCTGGAAGTGTATCCTGCAGGCGAGAAGCCGATTGTCGGGGCAGATAGTCGCAGTCTGGCGCGCAGTATCCGTTTGCGCGGTGAGGTTGAACCGATTTTGATTGATCCTGTAGATGGCAATTTACAAAATGTGATGCAAAAAGTGTTGCAGCCAAATGACTTGTTATTAACGCAAGGCGCAGGTAATGTGGGTGCGATCTCGGTTGAGCTTGCACAAAATAAGTTGTATTTAAAATAATCACTTTGTGTGTTTTTGAGTGTGATTGTTCAGTTATAAAGTTTAAGGATATAAACGTGGCAAATGCTTCAAAATTCGGTAAAGTTGCCGTATTGCTTGGTGGTAAATCAGCTGAGCGCGAGGTTTCTCTAGATAGTGGTAAAGCTGTGCTTGAAGCATTGGTGCGTTCGGGCGTGAATGCCGAAGCTTTTGACCCGCAAGAGCGTAGTGTAACTGAATTAGTGAACTATGACCGTGCTTTTATTGTCTTGCATGGTCGCGGTGGTGAAGACGGTCAAATCCAAGGTACATTGGAATGGTTGAATATTCCTTATACCGGTACCGGTGTGCAAGGTTCTGCGATTGGTATGGACAAGGTGAAGACCAAGCAGGTCTGGCAAGGTTCGGAACTGCCAACGGCACCCTATCGCATTGTGACCAAAGATTCTGATCTGGATGCCATAGTGGACAGCATTGGTCTGCCGTTTATTATCAAACCGGTACATGAAGGTTCAAGTATTGGTATGAGTAAAGTTGAACGTAAGGAAGACTTTGCCGATGCGATTGCTAAAGCCACTGAACACGATGCCGTGGTGATGGCAGAAAAATGGATTACCGGCCGCGAATTTACCATTGTGATTTTAAATGGCCAGGCTTTGCCGATTATTCGTCTGGAACCGCCAAAAGATGTGGCATTCTATGACTATGAAGCTAAATATAACCGTAATGACGTGCAGTACGGCATTCCGTGTGGTTTAACCGAAGAAGAAGAAAAACGTCTGCAAGCTTTGTGTTTACGTGCCTTCCAGGCCGTAGGTGCAAGTGGTTGGGGCCGTATTGATGCCATGCAGGATGAACAGGGCAACTTCTGGTTACTGGAAGTGAATACTGTTCCGGGCATGACCAGTCATTCTCTAGTACCAAAGGCGGCAAAAGCTGTAGGCTATAGTTTTGATGAGTTATGTGTGGCGATTTTAGAACAGACTTTAACGGCTGCGGCTCACTAGACTATGGCTCAACTCCCTGCTTCAATGCGTCGTAAACGAGCAGCAATTACCTCTATTCATGAGAAGCCACCTACACCCAAGGAAAAGCTTGCGAATTTGGGTGGCTGGTTATTGTTGCTGGTTGCACTTGCCGTATTGGCAGTGGGGATTTATGGTCTGTATGGTGTCATGACGGATGCCCAAGTGGCTAAACTGAGTGTGGTGGGTACCCGCTCAGAGGCTGAAAATCGCCAGGTCATGACTCATGTTGCACCCAAGGTGACAGAAAATTATTTTACCTCTGATCTGGAACAAATCCGCGATCAGGCTTTAGAGTTGTCTTGGGTGGATCGCGTGGTAGTCTCACGTGCATGGCCAAATTCAATTCGTGTACGCGTCATGCCGCATCATGCCATTGCCCGTTGGGGAACCGGACGGCTATTGAGTGACAGTGGTGATATTTTTGCAGAAGTGGTGCCGCAGAATAACCAGAAATTACCTTTACTGCATGGTCCCGCTTCTCAGTCAAAAATGATGATGCGTCGCTACAATGAAATTAACCAGTTGTTCCTGCCGGTCAACATTCGTTTAAAAGAATTATATTTAACAGAACGTATGACCTGGTTCATGCAGTTTGATTCGGGTTTGCGCATTATTGTCGATCAGGATCAGACCATGGGTAAACTTCAACGCTTAAGTCATCTGGCACAAAGTGATCTAAAACCGGTTTGGGCTAAAATTTCATCAGTAGACTTGCGTTATAGAAACGGATTGGCCATACAATGGAAGAATGCAGCACCCCCGAATATTGTAAATGGTCATTTTGTTGTAACGATTGATGACACAAGCATTGCAGATACAAGAACGGTAAAGCCATAATTGAGCGGCTTTATATAAAATAGAGGCTTAAGGCCATAAATTAACTAAACACGTAATGGTAGTAGTAGATAATGAATGAAGCTGTTCCCTCGGTTGTTGCGATTGACATTGGGACACACAAAGTTTCAGTTTTGATTGGTAAGGTACATGCGCCAGACAATATCCAAGTGATTGGGATGGCAACAGCTCGTAACCGAGGCATGAATAAAGGGAAAATTGTAAGTCTCGATAAGGTCATCACTGCAATTAAAAATGCCGTACAAGAAGCAGAAGATATGGCTGAATGCCGGGTGCATTCTGCTTGGGTTTCCATTCCAAGTGCAGAATTAAAAAGCTTTTATGCCTCAGGCCGTACTCCGATTGAAAATGGCGACCACACAATTACAACAAGCGAAGTGGTTCGTGCACTCGAATTGGCCAAAGCCAGCCATTTAACTTCAGACCATTATCTGGTGAGTGCGGTACCTTTAGGTTTTGAACTGGATGATTCTGCTGAATGGGTGCAAAATCCGATTCGCATGTCTGCACATAGCATGATCGGGCATTACCAGCTGATGATGTTGCCGATCAGCACCATGCAAAATCTGGATCGTGCATTGAAAGGGGCTAATATTGGCGTGGAGAAAATGGTGGTTTCCTGTTTGGCAACAGCTGAAGCCAGTTTGCTGAAAGATGAAAAAGAATATGGGGTATGTTTGGTCGATATCGGTGCCGGTACCACCAATATTGCCGTTTATCTGGATGGTCGTCTGGCATTGACGCATACTTTGCAGCGTGGGGGAGAGCATGTCACCCGTGATATTGCTGCGGTATTGCAAACCACCACTGAAGAAGCTGAACGGCTGAAATTGTTGTATGGCTGTGTTGACCTGAAAGTGGTTAAACCTGACCATATGATTCAATTTCAGGGCATTGATGGTCCACAGACCATTAGCCGTATTGAATTGGCAGAAATCATTATTGCGCGTTATGAAGAAATTCTGACCCAGGTTCATCAAGAATTAAAGCAGAATGGGGCAATTCATGGTCTGTATCATGGTGTAGTTCTGACGGGTGATGCTAGTCAAATTGAAGGTATGGTGAATTTGGCACGTCATATGTTGGGGGTGTCAGCGCATTTAGGCAATCCACCAGTACAAGTACATGCTGATGAACAGAATCAGGCGGCTTTGCGCCGTTCACAGTATGCCACTGCTGCCGGCTTGTTGATGTTTAGCCAAAGTGATACGCAAGATACTATTGTAGAAGCGACAGATCCTGAAAAACTGACTCTATTTAAGCGGGTCGGTCGGGCATGGTCAGCGTTAAACAATCAGTTAAAATCGATATTTTAAGTGAAATTTATTGGGAATATTGTAAGGAAGTTGTTCGTCTAACGGCTTGCACTTGACAAGCGTGTGGTTGGACAGCATCCTAAACTCAATTTTTATTAAGATCAAGGCAGTATACGGGCTTAAGTGACTGCCAATTACGAATTAGGAAATCCAAAGGTCATGGCCTCATTTGAATTTTTAGAAGATGATCAAAACGATAGCAACGGTCAAGCCCGTTTCACTGTATTTGGTGTTGGTGGTGCTGGTGGTAATGCCGTGCAACATATGCTTGAATCCGACATTCAGGGTGTAAAATTTGTTTGTGCCAATACCGACAAACAAGCTTTAGACCGTATGAATGCGCAATTCAAAATCCAGTTAGGTGAACAAAGCACGCGTGGTCTGGGTGCCGGTGCAAATCCTCAAGTGGGCCAAACCGCTGCTGAAGAAAGCCGTGAGCTGATTCGCCAGCATCTGGAGGGTACCGACATGGTATTTGTCACTGCCGGTATGGGTGGTGGTACAGGTACGGGTGCTGCGCCAGTTGTTGCTGAAATTGCCAAAGAAATGGGCATTTTAACTGTGGGTGTGGTGACGACTCCGTTTAACTTTGAAGGTAAGCGTCGTCAACAGTCGGCAGAAAAAGGCATTGAAGCTCTGGAAGCACATGTCGATTCATTAATTATTATTCCTAACCAGCGTTTGCTTAAAGTCTTCCGTGACATTTCCATGAAAGATGCTTATAAAAAGGCAGATGATGTATTGCTGAACGCAGTGCGCAGTATCTTTGATCTGGTGGTTCGTCCCGGTCATATCAACCTTGACTTCGCCGATTTGAAAACTGCCATGAGTACGCGCGGTTATGCGATGATGGGTGTGGGTTCAGGTCGTGGTGAAACACGTGCCCGTCAGGCGGCTGAACAGGCTATTCGCAGCCCACTACTGGATAACGTGACTATTATGAATGCCAAAGGCATTTTAATTAACGTCACCGGTGGTGATGATGTGACCTTCGGTGAAATTGAAGAAATTACCGATGTCGTCAACCAGATTGTCGATCTGGATGAAGGTCAGGTGTTCTACGGTACGGTCTTTGATCCAGATGCGCGTGATGAAATCAGTGTCACTGTAATTGCAACTGGCTTAACCCGTAATTCAGCGGACTCTGCAGATACGGTAAAACGTCCATCAGTACAGTCTGCAACACGTCCAGTCAATCATACGGCTCAGGCTGTTGTTGAAGATGATGATGTGCCAGCCATTCAACGTCAGCAAAATGAGGCAGGAACGGCACCTGCTCCAGCAGTCGGTTCAGCCCGTCCAACGCCAATGAGTATTCAGGATTACTTGAAAAATCAGCAACGTAAATAATGGTAAATTTATGCAGAATGCATAAATTCAACAGAAAAGGTAGTCGCAAGACTACCTTTTTATTTTTTATCAATGGCTAAATATGCTAACGTATAGCGGTTTGATGAGCAGATGATAGAAAAACATGTTGAAACAACGTACCCTACAGCGTGTCGTGAAAGCGAGCGGTATTGGTCTTCATAGTGGGCAAAAAGTCTTAATTAACTTTGTGCCGCACCATGTGGATGGGGGTATTGTATTTCGACGTATCGATTTAGATCCGCAGGTGGACATTCCTGCAGACGCCATGCTGATTCAAGAAGCATTTATGTGTTCAAACTTGGTTCAGGAAAATGCCAAAGTCGGGACCATTGAGCATGTCATGAGTGCCATTGCAGGACTGGGGATTGATAACCTGATTATTGAAGTTTCGGCTTCAGAAGTTCCGATTATGGACGGTAGTGCTGGTCCATTTATTTACCTGCTGATGCAAGGCGGACTACAAGAACAGGATGCACCGAAAAAATTTATAAAAATTTTAAAACATGTTGAAGCATTCATTGATGATAAGCGTGCAGTATTTCATCCTCATGATGGCTTCCAGCTCAACTTTACCATTGATTTTGATCATCCTGCATTTAAAAAAGAATATCAGTCAGCAACCATCGACTTTTCTACCGAAACTTTTGTCTATGAAGTCAGTGGAGCACGTACTTTTGGTTTTATGAAAGATCTGGATTATCTAAAAGCCAATAATTTGGCCTTGGGGGCGAGTCTGGACAATGCCATTGGGGTAGATGAAACTGGTGTGGTCAATGAAGAAGGGCTTCGCTTCTCAGATGAATTTGTCCGTCACAAAATTCTGGATGCAGTCGGGGATTTATATCTCTTAGGCCACCAGATTATTGCCAAATTTGATGGGTATAAGTCCGGACATGCCTTAAATAATCAATTATTACGCAATGTTAAAAGTGATCCAAGTAATTACGAAATTGTAACATTTGATGACATTAATCAATGCCCAATTTCTTATGTAAGTGTGACATAAGTTATTGTCTTTTAATGCACACGTTATAGTATAACAAAATGAATTGTTAAGCAGTTCACATGTTTTTTTTCTTAATTCAAAGATATGCCTGTATTGGTTACTTTTTATTTCTTGCCAAACGTAGCATAGCTTGGCTAAGCTTAGGGTCGCTTACAAAGTCGGCAGCACCACGCAGTAAGTCTTGAGTATCTGGACTAAGGGATCGGGACAGAGATTGGGGTTTTAAAGGGGGTTGCGTCTGAATTCTTAATCGTACTTGCAATTTTTGTAAGTCTTTAAATTCAGGTAATTGTAACAATTGTGAGATATATTGCTTTTGAAGATAGGCAAGCTGGCTAATCATGGCTTGATTTGCACCCGTAATCGTCAAAATGCCATGTTCATAACAAACAACTTGCCATTGCTCCGGTTGGGGCAATATCGGTTGAATGAGTTTTGTAAGTTTCTGCCATGCAGCAACTTGTGTAGAGAGAAACGTAAAGTTTCCTGTTTTTAAGTGTTTTCTTGTTTGTTGAAAGATGTTAACTGGTTCCGACATACATTGTTCCTACATACTTGTGTCTTAATCTTACGCACTTCTTTTAGTGGATATCAAGGAAGAGATCACGCAAGGACATTGACTAAGAACAGTTAAAAGAGGTTTTTTTATGCATACGCGACGTATTTTATTAGCGTTTTCATTGGCAGCTTCTGCCGCATCTGTGGCTTTTGCAGATTTAGTTGAATTAAATCCTAGCTCTAACAATGCATCGGAAGATCGTATTGAACAATTGACCCGTACTTTGGCGCAAGGTTCTTATGCAGAATCAAACGATATTGATCTTCCTGCTGAAACCAGAATGAATGTTCAATTGCGTGAAAAAACAATTGAATTAAACAATGAATCTTTAGCGAAAAAATATCGTTCAACCAGCTCAAAAACTTATTCTGGTAGTGCTTACTCCTGGTTGGTGTCTCATCCTCTTCCAGACATGAAACGTGTGAGTTCCAACTTTGGTGGCCGTACCATGGGCGGTCGCGCTGAAAATCACTCCGGTCTGGATTTGTCTGCACCAAGCGGTACACCTATTTATGCCACTGGCCCGGGTGTAGTGACCAAATCAGGTTGGGGTACAGGTTATGGTCAATACGTAGAAATTAATCATGGCAACGGTTATTTGACCCGTTATGCACATGCATCACGTTTGATTGCCCGTGTTGGTGATCGCGTAGAAGCTGGTGAACATATTGCCAATGTGGGTTGCACGGGTCGTTGTACCGGTCCACATTTGCATTATGAAGTCGTGAAAGATGGACAACGCAAAAATCCATCAACTTATTTAGCAATGTTGCCATAAGTTGATAAATACAGATTTGTATATTCGTTAAAGAGTAACTCTAGGACCTTTAGAGCTTTCGAATATAATAGTATCATTCAAGAGAATAGTTATTGTATAAAAAACCGCCTTTATTGGCGGTTTTTTGTTTTATTGCGTAAAGAATGGTCAACGAGTATTTATTATCTAAATAATAGTGGTATTCCGTATTCAGCTGTAGCGATAACTGATGCCCTCTAAAGTATGGTACATATAGAGACTATAAATAAGCTCAAGGAATAGGTGAAATATGGCGTTTTATGGTGATACCGACGCGCAAGAAACCCAAGAATGGCAAGATGCATTTGACTCGGTTTTACAGCATATGGGTACAGAGCGTGCTGCATTTTTGTTAGAAAAGCTCTATCAGCGCGCGATTGCCAAGCATGTTCCTATTCAGCGTCTAAATACTCCTTATCTTAATACCATTTCAGTTGAAGAAACCCCGGCTATGCCAGGCGACCAGGATATGGAGCGCCGTATCCGTGCCCTGATTCGCTGGAATGCATTGGCAATGGTGTTACGTGCCAATAAAACCGGTGACGACCTGGGTGGTCACTTGGCCAGCTTTGCATCTTCTGCAACCTTATACGATGTTGGTTTTAACCACTTCTTCCGCGCCAATAGCGACCATTTTGGTGGCGACATGATCTATTATCAAGGTCACTGTGCGCCAGGGATTTATGCACGTTCATTCTTGGAAGGCCGTTTGACTGAAGATCAACTGAACAATTTCCGCCGTGAAGTGGGTGGCAATGGTTTGCCAAGTTATCCGCATCCATATTTGATGCCGGATTATTGGCAGTTCCCGACCGTATCCATGGGTCTGGGTCCGATCATGTCGATCTACCAGGCGCATATTCAGAAATACCTGATGAACCGTAGCCTGATTAAAGAAGAAGACCGTAAGGTTTGGGCTTACCTCGGCGATGGTGAAATGGATGAACCGGAAAGCCTGGGTGCAATTTCTCTTGCCGGTCGTGAAAAGCTGGACAACCTGATTTGGGTGGTGAACTGTAACCTGCAACGTCTGGACGGTCCTGTTCGCGGTAATGGTAAAATCATTCAGGAACTGGAATCCTTGTTCCGTGGTGCCGGCTGGCGCGTGATTAAAGTGGTGTGGGGACGTCATTGGGATCCGCTGCTTGCCAAAGATGAATCCGGTGCTTTAAAAGCCGTGATGGAAGAGGCTGTGGATGGGGATTACCAGCGTTATCAGGTGAAAGGTGGGGCGTATACCCGTGCACACTTCTTTGGCAAATATCCTGAAGCTGAAGAGCTGGTGAAAAACCTAAGCGATGAAGATATTGATAACCTGAACCGCGGTGGACATGACCCGTACAAAGTGTTTGCAGCCTATGCCGCGGCAACCCAGGCCAATGGTCAGCCGACCGTCATTCTGGCAAAAACGGTTAAGGGTTATGGTCTGTCCGAAGAAATTGAAGCGGTCAACAAAACGCATCAAATCAAGAAAATGCAGCTTGAATCATTAAAGTATGTACGTAACCGTTTCAACCTGCCATTTACCGATGAACAGCTTGAAGAAGTTCCGTTCTACCGTCCAAGTGAGAACTCGCCTGAAATTAAATATATGAAGGCACGTCGTGAAGCGTTGGGCGGTTATTTACCAGCGCGTCGTAAAGAAAGTGAATCATTGGCGATTCCTGATCTGTCTGTCTTTGATGCCGTATTAAAAGGTTCAAATGGCAAGCAGCAATCAACGACGATGGTGATGGTGCGTTTAATCTCGGCATTGTTAAAAGAAAAAGCAATTAAAGACCGCGTTGTGCCAATTGTACCGGATGAAGCCCGTACCTTTGGTTTAGAAGGCATGTTCCGTCAGCTCGGTATTTATGCTGCTCATGGTCAGAAATATACCCCTGAAGACCAAGAACAGCTGATGAACTATCGTGAAGCCAAAGATGGTCACATGTTGCAGGAAGGGATTAATGAAGCCGGTGCGATGAGTGCATGGGCAGCCTTGGCGACCAGTTATTCAACCAATAACCTGCCAATGATTCCGATGTACATGTACTACTCGATGTTCGGTTTCCAACGTATTGGCGACATTGCCTGGGCAGCCGGTGACGCTCAGGCACAAGGTTTCTTGCTGGGTGCAACCGCGGGCCGTACCACATTGAACGGTGAAGGCTTGCAACATCAGGATGGTCATTCGCACATTCTGGCCAACACTATTCCAAACTGTGTGTCTTATGACCCATGTTTCGGTTATGAACTTGCGGTGATCGTACACGATGGTTTGCAACGCATGTATGTCAATCAGGAACGTGTGTTCTATTACCTGACTGTCATGAACGAAAACTATGAGCATCCTGAAATGCCGCAAGGTGTGGAAGAAGGCATCAAGCGCGGTATGTATCTGCTTGAACAGGATGATAAAGCCACTGTTCAGCTGATGGGTTCCGGTGTGATTCTTCGTGAAGTGATTAAAGCAGCGAAAATCTTGCGTGATGAATACCAGATTCACTCAAACGTATGGAGTGTCACCAGCTTCAACGAACTGGCACGTGATGGCATGGCTTGTGAAGAATACAACCGCCTGCATCCATTGACTGAAGAAGCGAAGGAGTCTTGGGTGTCACAACAATTGCGTGATACTGACGGTATTGTGGTTTCTGCAACCGATCATATGCGTGCATACAGTGAACAGATCCGTGCCTATCTTCCAGACAACCGTCCATTCGTAGCCTTGGGCACCGATGGTTACGGCCGTTCCGATACCCGTGGCAATTTGCGTAGTTACTTCGGTGTCGATGCTGCGCACATTGTCGTGGCAACCTTGAAGAAACTGGCTGATGAAGGTGAAGTTGATGCGCGTTTGGTGAAAGATGCCATCTCCAGCTTCGAACTTGATACTGATCGTCCAGTCGCTTGGGCACCTCAAGCACACCCTGAAATTCAGGCGGTTGCGGACTATAAAGAACAATCAGGTGAGGAGAACTAAGCATGCAAATCAAAACACCTGATATTGGAGTTGATAAAGCCACCGTTGCTGAAATTTTGGTCAAAGCGGGCGATAGTGTCGCGGTAGATGACAGCCTGGTGCTACTTGAATCGGATAAAGCCTCTGTTGAAGTGCCAAGCACTTCGGCAGGGATTGTGAAAAGCATTACAGTTGCAGCAGGCGATGTGGTTTCAGAAGGTTCGGTCCTGATTGAACTGGAAGCTGAAGACGGTTCAACTGGCGCAACTGAAGCCCAGGAAGCAGATGCTTCACAAAAGACTTCGGAAAATACCCCGACATCTTTGCCTGATCAGGAAATTATGCAGGCACTGGCATCCCATCAACCAGCAGCTTCTGCACCGAAGGCTCCGACTGGCAGCTCTTCAATTGTTGAAGTGCAAGTCCCTGACATTGGGGTAGAAAAAGCCCTGGTCGGCGAAATTTTGGTCCAGGTAGGCGATGAAATCTCTGTTGATCAAAGCATTGTGGTGGTGGAATCTGATAAAGCCACTGTAGAAGTGCCAAGTACTGTTTCAGGTACGGTTGAGAGTGTTGAAGTTCGGGCAGGCGATACAGTCAAAGAAGGTGTGGTTCTGCTCAAAGTGAAAACTGCATCTTCAGCTGCTGAAGATGCACCAAGTACAGCTTCTACAACAGCATCTTCTACAAAAGCGCCAAAAACAGAAACATCAGTTCAGGCACCTGTAGCCTCTGCACCAAGCGGAGACGTTGAAATTGCTGTGCCTGATCTGGGTGTAGATAAAGCTGTAGTGGCGGAAATTTTAGTTCAAGTCGGTGACACGGTTGAGGCGGATCAAAGCATTATTGTGGTTGAGTCCGATAAAGCGACCATTGAAGTACCAAGCTCATCGGCAGGGGTGATTAAAGCCATTCACGTACAAATGGGGCAAAATGTCTCACAAGGCATGGCTCTGGTAAGCATCGAAGCGAAAGGGCAAGCAGCTGCTGTAGCTCAGCCAGCCAAAGCTGCACCTGCTCCGGTAGCAGCGCCACAAGCGGCTACATCTGTAGAACAAGCACCCGTTCAATCGCCTGATAAGCTGAGCAAAGAGCAGAATGCCGCCAATGCCAAAGTCTATGCCGGTCCTGCGGTGCGTAAGCTGGCGCGTGAGTTGGGCGTGGTGTTGGCTGATGTGAAAGCATCTGGTCCACATGCACGCTTGATGAAAGAAGATGTTTTTGCTTATGTAAAAACACGCTTAACTGCACCTCAAGCTGCACCGGTAGCACAGGCCGTAGCACAAGTTTCTGGTTTGCCTAAACTTCCTGATTTTAGTGCTTTTGGCGGTACTGAAGAAAAAGCCATGACCCGTCTGCAACAGGTATCTGTGCCGCAATTGTCATTGAATAACTACATTCCACAGGTGACCCAGTTTGACCTGGCCGATATTACCGAACTTGAAGCATGGCGCGGTGAACTCAAAGCCAAGTTTAAACAAGACGGTATTAGCCTGACGATTCTGGCTTTTATTGCCAAAGCAGTCGCTCATCTGTTGAAGGAAGAGCCGTATTTTGCAGGCCATTTGGCAGACGATCAAAAATCGGTATTGCTGCGTAATGAAATCCATATGGGCATCGCGGTAGCAACACCAGATGGTTTGACTGTGCCGGTACTGCGTAATCCAGATCAAAAATCAATCAAGCAAATTGCAGTTGAGCTGGGTGAGCTGAGCAAGAAAGCACGTGACAAGAAATTGTCACCGAAAGACTTGCAAGGGGCGAACTTTACCATTACCAGCCTGGGTTCAATTGGCGGTACCGCATTCACACCATTGGTGAACTGGCCTCAGGTGGCGATTTTGGGTATTTCACCAGCCACCATGCAACCGGTCTGGAATGGTACAAGTTTTGATCCTAAGCTGATGCTTCCATTGTCATTGTCTTATGACCACCGTGTGATTAATGGCGCAGATGCAGCACGCTTTACCCATAAGCTGACCAAATTGTTGGCGGATATCCGTAGTCTGTTGCTCTAATTTCAGTTTAGGCTACAAAAAACCCTGCTTCGGCAGGGTTTTTTTATGAAAGCTTTGGTATTGAGACATACGCAGACTCATTCTTATGATAGGGATAAGATGGTTAACACAGCCGCTTAAAATGATCTTTAATCCAATTTTTGCCATGAGTCGCAATGTTTAGCATTGTCCTGAAATGATATTTTTAAAGTCATTTGAAAATTTTTATCTTTCAGCTTAAAATGCATGCACTTCATTGGGGAGTAGCCGCTTTTTACGCAATGTAAAAAGGTGATGGTCAACATAATTGTTCCACAGAACATGGTCATCATAGCAAAGAACCAAATGATCTTTTGATCATGATTTTCTTTTTGTTGGCAAGACCTTTGATTTACCACTCTGCTCAATTTGGCTAGCAGGAGGGGTGAGTCACAGGTTTTATTATGCTAGCCAGAGAAATACATCATGCTTTCAGCCTTCCTGATTTCTTTAGCTGTTGTTGCCTTGTCTGAAATGGGTGACAAAACTCAATTGCTGGCTTTGCTGCTGGCTGCGCGTTTCCGTAAACCTGTACCAATTCTGATAGCAATTTTTCTGGCGACCGTGGTCAACCATGGTGTTTCCGCTGTACTGGGTCAATGGATTACCACTGTTCTGAGCCCGACCGTATTGTTATGGATTGTTTCTCTTGGATTTATTGGGATGGCGGCCTGGATGCTGATTCCAGATGAACTGGATGATGAAACTGAAAGCATTAATAAATGGCAAAAATATGGCGTCTTTAGTGCCACGTTTGTTTTATTCTTTCTGGCAGAAATTGGTGATAAAACCCAGATTGCTACCGTCGCACTTGCCGCGCGCTTTGACAGTATAGGCTGGGTAACATTGGGAACTACACTGGGCATTATGCTGGTCAATGCTCCTGCGGTTTTTATTGGTAACAAACTGGCAGAAAAACTACCGATTTCACTGATTCATAAAATTGGTGCAGTTGTGTTTTTAGTGATTGGTGTGGCGGCACTGGTACAACATTATTTCTTTTAAATTTGAATAGCATTAAAAAAATCCTGGCATTTTTGTCGGGATTTTTTATTGTGAAATACCACACAATTTACTGATAAATCTACCAGTATTCAGATGTTATTTTGTTGTAAATTTCCATGAATCCCTATATGTTGAGAGGAATTAAAAATTTAGTTTAAAAACGATATTTTGGGGAATGGGTATGGCGTTTGATCGCACCACATCACAGGTACTATTTGATAATGGTACGCATAAATGTATTAGTTTTACCAGTTTAGTGAAAGGTGAAGGTGTACAGGCAAACCAGTTTCTAATCTTGGATCATGAACGTGCTGCAGTGCTTGATCCAGGGGGCGACTTGACCTATGTTCCATTGACCATGGAGCTGAACAAATATACCCGTCTAACCAATCTTGATTATGTCATGGCCTCCCATCAGGACCCCGACATTATTACTTCTATGCCACGCTGGCTGGTCTATACCGAGGCCAAAATAGTAGCATCAAAATTATGGGCACGTTTCTTGCCACATTTGAGCTCGGCTTTCATGAGCGACCGGATGAAAGGGAACTGGCTGGATCGTCTGGTTGAGCTGCCTGACCATGGTCAGGTGATTCCGTTGGGTGAATCGAGCATTGTTGCCGTTCCGGCACATTTTCTGCATTCGGTCGGTAATTTCCAGTTTTATGATCCGATTGCCAAAATTCTGTTTTCTGGTGATATGGGCGCATCCATGGTAGATGATGTCTCTAAACCGCTGGAAAATTTTGCTGCGCATATTCCGAAGATGAAAGGCTTTCATCAACGCTATATGTGTTGCAATAAAGTGATCCGTCTGTGGGTACAAATGGTTCGTAGCATGGATGTGGAAATGATTGTGCCACAGCATGGCACGCCATTTATTGGCAAAGAGCAGATCCATCAATTTTTGGACTGGATTGAAACCTTGGAATGCGGCACCGACCTGATGGACGAAAGCGTATTTACCTGTCCTGAATAGTTCAAGAAAATACAAAATTTTTCTTGAGTCAAAAAACAACATTTTTTATATTTTCTATCCCCAAAAACTTTTTTGATGACGAGAATTTATAAGAAATGTTGTCTCAAGTTCCTGCACAGGATGCATGTTTAAGCTGTGGCGCATGTTGCGCCTATTTTCGGGTTTCATTTTATTGGGCAGAGGGAATTCCAATGCCCGAAAATTATACTGAACCTGTCACAGCAGTCTATTCATGCATGGCAGGAACCAATCAAAAAAATCCACGCTGTATCGCGCTAGAAGGCAGCATAGGTGAACAGGTCAGTTGTGGCATGTACCAGCTGCGCAGTTCCTCGTGTAAAGAAGTGCAAATTGCCGATGAACAATGCAACAAGGCCCGTATGGCCCACAATATGATTCCCTTTATCCAGATTGAGGTAGAGGATGCCGAGAATGATGATAGTTTTGAACGTGTCAGCTAGATCGTGATTCGTCATCCCAGAATAAAAAAGCAGGGCCCTGGCTCTGCTTTTTTATTTAAAAACACACGGTTTTGATGGGTAAAGCCACGATTAGAGCCTTTTGCACTGGTTAGGGGGCTTGCGGTGTCTAGGTGATACAGCGCGAGGTTTTTTGTTGTTCAGTCTGAATGAAATACTGATCAGGAAATTCAGCCCGAATTGCGGTATTTAAATTCAAAAACCCAATAATATTCAGTAATCTAAATTTATTTTACATTGCTGCCTGAAATAAGCATGAATAAAATTGTTTTTTTTGTTTATAATAGCGCACGGAAATTACCAGTGAGACTGTTATGTTGACCATCGTTCAAGAAGCTTTAACCTTCGATGATGTCTTATTACTCCCTGCCTACTCAACTGTTCTCCCAAAAGATGTCTCCTTAAAGACACGCCTTACTCGCGGCATTAACCTGAATATTCCTCTTGTGTCAGCAGCTATGGATACGGTGACTGAATCCCGTATGGCAATTGCAATGGCGCAAAATGGCGGTATTGGTATCTTGCACAAAAACATGGACATTGCTGCGCAAGCTGCAGAAGTACGCCGTGTGAAAAAATTTGAAGCGGGTATGGTGAAAGATCCTATCACCGTAACGCCAGAAACCACTGTTCGTGAACTGATCGCAATCACTCAAGCCAACAACATCAGCGGTGTGCCTGTGGTTAAAGATGGCAGGGTTGTCGGTATTGTGACGGGTCGTGATACACGTTTCGAAACCAATCTGGAACAACCTGTTAGCAATATCATGACTGGTCAGGACCGTCTGGTGACTGTTCGTGAAAACGAATCAAAAGAAAATATCCAGGCACTTCTACAAAAAAATCGCATTGAAAAAGTATTGGTGGTGGGTGATAACAACGAACTGAAAGGTTTGATTACGGTCACTGATTTCCGTAAAGCGGAACTTTATCCAAACAGCTGTAAAGATGACCTCGGTCGTCTACGTGTCGGTGCGGCAGTCGGTACTGGCGCAGAAACACCAAGCCGTGTTGAAGCACTGGTTGAGGCGGGTGTAGATGCCATTGTTGTCGATACAGCCCATGGTCACTCTGCAGGCGTGATTGAGCGTGTTCGCTGGGTAAAAGCCAACTATCCGCAAGTTCAGGTGATTGGCGGTAACATTGCCACTGGTGATGCTGCACTTGCGCTTCTTGATGCCGGTGCTGATGCGGTAAAAGTGGGTATCGGTCCTGGTTCGATCTGTACTACACGTATTGTTGCCGGTATTGGTATGCCACAAATTTCTGCGATTGACAGCGTTGCCAATGCATTGAAAGACCAGATTCCTTTGATTGCAGATGGCGGTATCCGCTTCTCTGGCGATATGGCGAAAGCAATTGGCGCCGGTGCAAGCACCATCATGGTCGGTTCATTGATGGCTGGTACTGAAGAAGCACCGGGTGAAGTAGAATTCTTCCAGGGCCGTTATTACAAAGCTTACCGTGGTATGGGTTCATTGGGTGCAATGGCGGGTGCAACAGGTTCTGCTGACCGTTATTTCCAGGACGCTAAAGCTGGTCAGGAAAAACTTGTACCAGAAGGTATTGAAGGTCGCGTACCTTACAAAGGCCCTATGGGTAACATCGTTCATCAAATGATGGGTGGCTTGCGTTCTTCTATGGGTTATACCGGTTCTGCAACCGTGAACGATCTTCGTCAAAATGCCAAGTTTGTGAAAATCACTGCAGCTGGTATGTCTGAATCACACGTACATGATGTGACCATTACTAAAGAAGCACCGAACTACCGTGTTGGTTGATTTTTAGTAATCAAATTCAGGAAAAGCCGTCATTTATATGACGGCTTTTTTGATTTTGGTGTAAAGTATTTGCATGAAAATGGGATGGTTAATTTCCCTATAAATGTATAAGAAGTGAGTAGAAAATGAGTTATTTTGGAACAGATGGAATTCGTGGAAAGTTTGGGGAACTTCCGATTACACCTGAATTTGCCCTGAAGTTGGGTTTTGCGGCAGGTAAAGTTTTAAAACAGTTCAGTAATAAGAAAAAACCGATTGTTGTGTTGGGTAAAGATACGCGTTTATCAGGCTATATTTTAGAATCTGCATTACAGGCCGGTCTAAATGCGGCGGGTGTATATGTGCATTTGCTTGGTCCTTTACCTACCCCTGCGATTGCCCATTTAACCCGTGCTTTACATGCCAGCTTGGGGATTGTGATCTCAGCTTCGCACAATCCTTATTTTGATAATGGAATCAAATTCTTCTCTAGCGAAGGCAAGAAACTGCCGGATGAATTACAGGATGCGATCAATAAAGAGCTCGAAAACGAACTCAAAATTGAAGATACCGCAAACCTAGGTAAAAGTGTGCGTGTAAAAGATGCCAATGGCCGTTACATTGAATTCTGTAAATCGACTTTCCCTTACCATTTTGACCTCAGTAACCTGAAAATTGTGGTGGACTGTGCCAATGGTGCTGCCTATAACGTGGGGCCATCGGTGTTTAAGGAACTGGGCGCCAAAGTCGTAGCACTTTATAATGAACCGGATGGCCTAAACATCAATCAGGACTGTGGTTCGACCCATCCGGAAAACCTGCAAAAAGCCGTGCTTGAACATCAGGCAGATTTGGGTATTGCCTTTGATGGCGATGCAGACCGTGTGATCATGGTGGATAAAAGCGGTCAGCAAATTACTGGTGATCATATTTTATATATTCTGGCAACACAGGGCTCGAAAAAGCCGGCAGGCATTGTCGGTACGGTCATGAGCAATATGGCACTTGAATTGGCTTTGGAAAAAGCCCAGGTTCCATTTGTCCGTGCCAGCGTGGGTGACCGTTATGTGCTACAAGCCCTGGATGAAAATGGCTGGGCTATTGGTGGTGAACCATCAGGACATATTCTGACGCTGGATAAAAGTACCACAGGCGATGCGATTATAGCTGCCTTGCAGGTATTGACTGTCATGGTCGAACAGAAGAAAGCCTTACATGAACTGGTTGAAGGTTTCCATTTATTGCCAAATGTCTTGGTAAATGTACGTTTGCAACAAATGTTTGACCCGTATGCTGTGCCTGCATTGGTGGCTGAATTTGATCGGGCTGCAGCACAATTAAAAGGCCGTGGTCGTTTACTGATTCGTAAGTCAGGAACGGAACCGGTCATTCGGGTGATGGTTGAAGGGGATGATCTGCAAGAAGTCACGGCTTTGGCCAATCAGCTTGCAGACAGTGTACGTTCTAACGCAGTATAAGGGAACAATATGAGTGATCTGATTAAAGACTTGAGCGAACTGCGCTTGAGTTACCAGAAAGGGGAATTACACGAAACTCATGTGGCTGAAAATCCGCATGAGCAATTCTTGAATTGGTTTAACCATGCTTTAGAAGCACAACTGCATGAACCCTATGCCATGTCGCTCGCAACTGCGAGTGCACAAGGCCGTCCGCATGTGCGTACCCTATTATTACGTGGTGCGACTGAAGCAGGTTATGATTTTTATACCAATTACGACAGTCAAAAAGGCCTGGATTTGGCAGACAATCCCTATGCCGAACTGTTGTTTTATTGGCCTGAGCAAGAACGCCAAATTCGTGTCGGCGGCCGCGTTGAAAAAATCTCTTTAGAGGAATCAACAGATTATTATCATAAACGCCCGCGAGACAGCCAGATTGCAGCGCATATCAGTACGCCACAAAGTGGTGTGATTGTCAGTCGTGAGGAACTACAGACTCGTTTTCAGATTTTGCAAGATCAGGTGAGCGATAAAGCAGAATTGGCAAAACCTGAATTCTGGGGCGGCTATCGCCTGCAACCGGATTATTATGAATTTTGGCAAGGTCGTCCTAACCGTTTACATGACCGCTTGTGTTATGAAAGAATCGACGGTAAGTGGAACTTACAACGACTCATGCCTTAATGCCAAAAACACTGATTCAGCAAAGACCGTTCATTACACGCCCTGAAAACTTCCAGGGCGTGTCACCGTTTATTGCGCAAATTTTAGCGCGCCGTGGTGTGCAATCGGAACAAGAACTTGAACTGAAATTGAAGCATCTTTTAGCGCCGACCATGAAAGGTTTGGATGCTGCCATTCAGTTGATGGATCAGGCCATTGATCAGCAAAAGAAAATTGTCATTGTGGGAGATTATGATGCCGATGGGGCCACCAGTACGGCATTGATGATTTTAGCTTTACGGGATATGGGCGCGAATGTCGCGTATCTGGTGCCGGATCGTTTTAAATATGGTTATGGACTGACGCCTGCAATTGCCGACCTGGCTTTTGCCAATTTCACGCCTGACCTTTTGATTACGGTAGATAATGGTATTTCCAGCCATGCCGGGGTGGAACAGGCACAAGCACATGGCATGCAGGTGATTATTACTGATCATCACCTGACCACCAAAGAAACGCCTAAAGCCGAAGCTGTGGTCAATCCGAACCAGTTGGGCTGTGAATTCCCCAGCAAGGCTTTGGCTGGGGTCGGGGTGGCGTTTTACCTGCTCGCCAATTTGTCCAGTTATCGCAGCCAATTAGGAAAATCGACCTCAAAAGTGGCCCAATATCTCGATCTGGTAGCTTTAGGCACTTATGCCGATGTGGCCAGCCTGGATTATAACAACCGTATTCTGGTCGATGCCGGGGTCAAGCGCATACGGCAAAATCAGTGTCGTGCGGGAATTAGCGCATTGCTGGATATTGCCGGACGTGATCCAGCTTCTTTAAATGCTCAAGATTTGGGTTTTGTTCTGGGACCACGGATTAATGCGGCTGGACGCATGGAAACCATGGACATAGGGATTGAATGTCTGCTGGCTGCCGATCTGCAAACCGCTTATCCCTTGGCACAACAATTAAATCAATTGAACACTGAGCGCCGACAGGTCGAGAGCCAGATGAAACAGGAGGCTTTGTCTGAGCTTACTCAGCTGGAGCTGGACCAAGAGCATTTACCAGCTGTGCTCATTCTGTTTGAGCCACATTGGCATCAGGGCGTGATTGGGATTGTGGCCGGTCGCTTAAAAGAACAGTTTCATCGCCCCAGTATTGTTTTTGCCTCCGATGAAGATGGTATACATATTAAAGGCTCTGCCCGTTCTATAGAGGGCGTACATATACGCGATGCGATTGAAATGATTGCCGAGCAGTATCCCCATTTGGTCAGCCATTTTGGCGGACATGCCGCCGCTGCCGGTTTGACCATTCAGAAACAGCATTTTGATGAATTTAAGCAGGTCTTTGAGGCTTTAATTTCAAATATGGATGAGTCACTGTTTCAGGCCACTTTATGGACTGATGGTGAATTACCGACAGAACATTTTCACATTGAAACAGTCGATTTTCTGCAAAATTTAACCCCCTGGGGGCAAAAGTTTCCATCGCCGATTTTTGAAGGGATATTTAAGGTTCTGGATTATCGCTGGCTGAAAGAAATGCATTTAAAGCTGCGTCTGGCTTTGCAAGATGGTCAAATTGTGGAAGCCATCGCCTTTAATGCACGTGACAAGTTTGAATTTGATGCCATGCAGGGCAGTGTACGACTGGTCTATGAAATTGATAAAAATGAATTTAATGGCAACGTCAGTTTACAACTACGCGTGATCCATTTGGAACAATAAAAAAACCGCTCAATTGAGCGGTTTTTGTTTTTAATCTTAAAGCTTAAAAGCGGAAAGTACCGTTGATTCCAAAAGAGTCCCCACCATCAGTTGTCGTGTAATTCATACCGGCAGCAATGACTGGAGTAAAGAATTTCTGACCACGAATACTGAAAATGGTATCTGAATCTTCAATCGTTGAGTCAGCGAAGGAAATACCAACACTAAGTGTAGGATCGAGGTAAAGGTCTGCACCTAGACGATATGCAGTTTCATCTCCAAAATATGTTGCTCCCTCAAAATTGGTAAAATGATTGCCAATTTGAGTGACGTATTTTGCGCGCAAAGTCACAGCAGTCTCATCTGCTACAGAGGCTAGATTGGTAAAAGTGTCTATGAAACCATTTTTTGAAACATATACTGGATCAATGTTTTCTTTAGAAACACCTGCAGCTAACAGTAAGCCGTTAACTGGTAGGTAACCTGCTTCAATTGCATAACCTGTATTGTCATCAGATGCTTTAGCAAATTCACTTTCAACAGTCACTTCAGCACGATTTAAGCTTCCAGAAACATAAAACTGTGAGTTAGGGATAAAGAATTCACCATTAATACCTACAGTATCAATTTCTAAATCTGCAAAATCATCATCAGTACGGGCATTGGCATAGCCAAGACCGATATTGCTTGCTTTGCCTAAAAAAGCTGCTTCAGCTAGAGGAGCATTTCTAACTTGAACCCCCTTTAAATAATATTTCCCGCCAATTGCATAAGTATCAATGTCGTTACTGTCATCAATGTCGGTATTTTCATATGCAGCATTAATTTCAGCTTGATAAGCATGTGCAGTTCCTAGGCTAGCCAAAAGTGCTGTAGCAAGAGCAAGTTTTTTAAGCATTTAGATTTCTCTCTTTGTTATAAAAATATGACTGTTTCTTGAACAGTTGTAACAAAGTGTACAGTTTATATTTGCCCCGTCAATGTGCAAAAACGATCTAAATGCTTTATTACAGAGCAAAAAAGTGGCCCATCCGAAGATGGGCCACTTGATGAAAAGGAGTTAAGGCACGCTTAGAAGCGGTATTTAGCAGCTACACCGAATGAGTTGTAGTCGTTATTACCCACTTCACCGAAACCAACTCGACCTTCAAGGCTGACTTGTTGGTTAAAGAATTTACGCGCATTAATGCCAAATTCATTTTGATCAGTTAAGTCGTTGTTGTAGTAATCCGCACCAACACTTAATGATTTATCAATGAAGTAATCGGCAGCAAGATTGAACTCGTCTAGATCACCAAATGATGCGCCTGCTTCAAGGTTGATATCTTTACCATTACTCAGCTGGGTCACGTATTTGGCACGAACTGTAGGATCTACACCATCATCATTGTCGTTGTCATATCCTTTTACACCAGCGGCAATTAATAGGCCTGGTGCTGGAAGATAACCGACTTCAGCAGAATAATAAGTGGTATCAAAGTCATATTTTTGACCCAATACATCACGATATTCAGTATTGTTACGGCTTACATCACCACCCAGATAGAAATCTGAGTTTGGAACATAAACTTCAGCACCCACACCATAAGTGTTGTCATCTACATCGCCACGATCGGCAAATGTTGCGTGTGCATTGACGTTGCTGGCACGGTCAAGGAATGCCGCTTCTGCAAGTGGCGCATTACGAGTTTGTACGGGGTTAAAGTAATAAGTACCATCTACACCGAAGGCACTACCTGAACTGCCGTTGTCTGGATCAATATAAGCTGCTGCTGCACCGACTTCGGCCTGGTAGGCATTGGCTGTACCTGTGACTGCTAGAGCAGAAAGAAATGCTGAAGCAATGGCTAATTTTTTCATGGATACTACCCCTCAAATTTCGGTTAAAAATAATACATTTTTTGTTACAACTTTTAGTCTAGAGCAAAACAAAAACAGGTCAATCCACCCAAGGTTACAGAAATGTTTCTAAGGTAATATTATGTAATTTATATTTATTAAATATTTGAAAATTATAAAAATATTAAAATGTTTTGTTTTATTAAAATTGTGGAGGTTTTATGAATTTAGACGTTTTTTACATAAAAAACTGAGTATTTTGTAACATAAAAATGATTTGAATCTTAAAAGCACCCTCTAGAGTAAGTGCTTTTTTATCCGCTATTTTTATGCAGTATTTGCTCAATTGTTATTGAATTAAAGTGCTTTAAAACTCCCTGTATGCTCTGTGTTATAATTGACGGCTATTTAAGCCTAATATTCTGATTGAGAGTAATTCACGTGGAAATTAATCCTTATCTAAACCAATTAAAAGACTTAAACGACCGTGGTCTGACATTACGGGGGTATCTTTGACTACGATCTGAAAAAGGAACGTTTAGAAGAGGTTCTGCGTGAACTGGAAGATCCGGCGATCTGGAATGACCAAAGCCGTGCCCAAGCCATGGCCAAAGAAAAAGGCGAGCTTGAGAATGTACTGAATGTACTGGATGGTTTAGCTACGCAGCTTGAAGATGCCCAAGCCATGCTTGACCTTGCTGTAGAAGCGGACGAAGAAGCCATGCTTGAGGATGTGCAGGCTGAACTTGATGTTGCAGAAGCGGAACTGGCAAAACTTGAATTCCGCCGTATGTTCAGCAATCCGATGGATCCGAATCCATGTTATGTCGAGATTCAGGCCGGTTCGGGTGGTACGGAAGCACAGGACTGGGCTTCAATGCTGCTGCGTATGTACCTGCGCTGGATTGAACGTCATGGCTTTAAAGCTGAAGTGATGGAAGAATCTGACGGTGATGTGGCCGGGATTAAATCGGCGACCATTCGTGTAGAAGGCGAGTATGCCTATGGCTGGTTGCGTACTGAATCCGGTGTACACCGTTTAGTGCGTAAATCGCCATTTGACTCGGGTAACCGTCGTCATACTTCATTCTCTGCCGTGTTTGTATCGCCAGAAGTGGATGACAACATTGAAATTGATATTAACCCGGCAGATGTACGTACCGATACTTATCGTGCATCCGGTGCCGGTGGTCAGCACATTAACAAAACCGACTCTGCGGTACGTTTAACCCATGCACCAACCGGTATTGTAGTGGCCTGTCAGAACCAGCGTTCACAACATGCCAACCGTGACCATGCCTGGAAACAGTTACGTGCCAAACTCTATGAATTAGAGATGAGCAAACGTAATGAAGCGGCGCAGGCGTTGGAAGATACCAAATCTGATATCGGCTGGGGCAGCCAGATTCGTTCATACGTACTGGATGACTCGCGTATTAAAGACTTGCGTACCAGTGTAGAAACCTCGAATACTGGTGCAGTACTGGATGGTGATCTGGATAAATTTATTGAAGCCAGCCTGAAACAGGGTCTATAAGTTTATTGCGTGGAAAAGCAGAGGCGGGTTCTCTGCTTTTTTAGCTTTAACATTTGTCGATCAGCAGGATGAATGCCCCTGACCAGACAATGCTAGAATGATCTGGATTTGGATAAAATGACAGCAATTTACAAAATGACTCATAATATCGATAATTTTCGATATTAATATCGCATAAATTCGATATAATGATTTTTGCGAAAGTGCTGATCATGAACATGAGTGAAATGAGATGGACACAGAAGCGATTTATAAAGCCTTAGCCAACCCGATTCGACGTCAGATTCTGCAATGTTTAAAAGAACCTGAACGTTTCATTGCCACTGAAGAATGTGGCAGTGATTTCAGTCGTGGTGTATGTGCAGGGCAGATGGAAAAAATCGCGGATATTTCCCAATCCACCATGTCCAATCACTTATCGGTGTTGCAACAGGCAGGGCTGATTCAGGTGACCAAATATGGGCAATGGTCTTATTTCTCTCGTAATGAAGCACTGATTCAGGAATTTTTACAACATTTACAGCATGCGCTTTAGACTTTAATCAGTCTAGGCCAGCTGTAAGAGGATGGCTTGATGACAGATTTTTCTACCCCAATTCAATTTGGTGAACTCAAACTTAAAAACCGTGTGGTGATGGCACCACTGACACGTAGCCGTGCTACCGCAGACCGTGTTCCAACGGCCATGATGGCGGAATACTATGCACAGCGTGCTAGCGCAGGTTTAATCATCTCCGAAGCGACAGTGATTTCAGAAGAAGCCAACGGTTATGAAAAAACCCCGGGTCTGTTTACTGATGAGCAGGTAGAAGGCTGGAAACTGGTTACCAATGCAGTGCATGGTAAAGGTGGTTTGATCGTAGCACAGTTGTGGCATGTGGGACGTGTCTCCCATCCTGACCTGTTAAAAGGTGAAACACCAGTTTCAGCCAGTAATGTGAAGCAAGCTGGCTATGTCAGCCTGCTGCGTCCAAAACGTGAATATGTGGTGCCACGTGCCCTGGAAATCTCGGAAATCCATGCCATTACCGAACAATACAAACAGGCGGCCATTCGTGCCAAAGCTGCTGGTTTTGATGGGGTGGAACTGCATGCCGCCAACGGTTATCTGATTGACCAATTTTTACAAAGCAAAACCAATCAACGTGAAGATATTTACGGTGGTTCTGCTGAAAACCGTGCCCGCTTCTTATTAGAAGTGGTGGATGTACTGATTGAAGTGTGGGGCGCAGGTCGTGTCGGTGTACATCTGGCACCGCGTGGCGATGAGCATGATATGGGGGATGCCAATCCTAAAGAAACCTTTGGTTATGTCATGCAAGAATTGGGTAAACGTCAAATTGCCTTTTTCTTTACCCGTGAATATCTGGCCGATGACAGCATCAGTCTGGACATGAAAGCACGTTCTAACGGTGTGCCGTATATTGCCAATATGCGTTTAAGCCGTGAAGATGCGCTTGAGCTGCTGGCATCAGGTAAAGCGGAAGCAGTGTCTTTTGGTAAGGCTTATATTGCCAATCCAGACCTGTTTGAGCGTTTGGTGGAAGATGAACCACTAAATGAATTGAAACTGGAAAACATGATTGGAACCGATGTGGCAGAAGGCTATATTGACTATCCATTCCTGAATAAACAGCTTGCTGAAAGTTAAGCAGCTACTTCCATAAAACAGAATAAATGAGGTCACAGAGCAGAATTCATTAACATGTGAAGGCTGCTCTGTTATATTTTGCCGATTGAACATGATTTGAGGCAACTTGTTTGGCTACTCCTTTTTGGTACAACGCGGCACTTACTCTAATTAAGCCATTGTATAAATGGCAGATTAAAAAACGTGCGCTGACTACGGAGCAATTGCAACAAGAATGTCTTGAGCGCTTTGGTCCATTTCAACAGCCGAAAAACCTGCATGCTTTCTGGTTTCATGTGGTGTCGGTTGGAGAAACCAACGCAGCCCAGCCTTTAATTGAACATTATCTCAAACTCGGCCATCCGGTACTGGTCACCAATACCACCAAGACGGGTCAGGCTCGGGCCAAGTCACTATTTCTAAAAGCACCTTATGAACATTTGTTTCAGGCCGTGTATTTGCCTGCCGATCAGAAAAAATTAGTTCATGCATTTTATCAAAAATATCAGCCGAAGCTCTTGGTTTTGGTGGAAACTGAAATCTGGCCGAATTTAATCGATCAGGCACAGCAATTTAAAGTGCCATGTTTACTGATGAATGCCCGGCTTTCGGAAAAATCGGCCAAAGGCTATGCCAAGGTTCAAGGACTGACTCAAGGCATGTTGAAGGGTTTGGAACGTTTGCTGGCTCAAGATCAGGCGACTTTAGATCGTTACCGTAATTTAGGTATGGCAGTAAATAAAAGTCAGGTATTGGGCAGCATTAAATTTGATATTCATGCGCCACAAAGCTTTATTCAACAGGCACAGCAATTGCAGCAGGACTGGAATTTATCGGCACGGAAAATAATCACCCTTGCCAGTACTCATGCGCCTGAGGAACAAAAACTGTTAACGGCTTTCAAGCCTTATCTGGCACAACATCCAGAACTGCTGGTCATTGTGGTGCCCCGTCATCCGGAACGCTTTGATGAAGTGTTTCAGCTTGCACAAAATCTGAATCTAAAAACCAGTCGTCGCAGTGCAGGGGAAGCTATTCAGTTAGATACCCAAGTTTATTTAGCCGATTCGATGGGGGAAATGTGGCTGTGGTATGCACTTAGCCAAGCCTGCTTTGTCGGCGGCTCGCTGAATGAACCGGGTGGCGGGCATAATATTCTGGAGCCGATTGCCTTAAATGTAGCGACGGTTTTGGGTAAAAATTATTTTAACTTCCAGAGCATTGTCGATGAATTTGTTGCTGTAAACGGTGTGAAAATCGTGGAAGATGCAGAGCAGGCCGCGCAGGTTTTAATTGAATTGTTAAATGATCGCGTGACCGCAGACCAGCTGAACCAGCATGCGCAGAAAATTATGTTGCAGAACAAGGGTTCTTTAGCCAAACATATTGCGGTGATTGATCAGTATATTTAAATATTTCAAATGCACCATACGGCCTCATTTTGACAGAAAAGTTTAAATGTTGATTCGTAGGTAATCTCTACTTTTGAGGGATCAAAAGTAGCAAAAATCCTTTGCTGATCTGATACAGCATCCATGCTGTACAGATCAGCGGGCGACATCCCTGTCGCCTTCCGCGTATCCTAATATGTTGAATGATTCTTTAGCAGAAGATTATGAATATTGTCCTCCTTGACCCACGCCAAACTGAATCTGAATACTGGTCCATTACCAGCAAACGTCAGTTAGAGCATCTACAGCAACATCTAGAGATTACTGTAGGTGATACGCTCAAGGTGGGTATTCGTGAGGGGAAACGCTATCTCACCGAAATTGTAGAAGTGACCGAACACGCTATAAAATTAAAACCGCTCAAAGAAGAAGTTGTTCCAGCCAAGTTGCCAGTAACTTTAATTGTCGCCATGCCACGTCCGAAAGTGCTGCGCCGCCTGATTATGGATAGCGTGACGTTAGGGGTGGAAAAAATGATTTTGCTGCATAGCTATCGGGTGGATAAAAGCTATTGGCAAACCCCATTTCTACAGCAGCTGGATCATTATGTCACACTGGGTCTGGAACAGGCGGGGGATACGGTTGCACCGCAAATTGAAATCCATAAACGCCTTAAACCTTTTGTTGAAGATGTGCTGCCCGGTTTAATTACGGCAGAATGTCCTGCTTATGTGGCCCATCCTTATGTAGAGCAACCCATGCCTGTTGCCATTGATCATCCCTGTACCATCGTAATTGGCCCAGAGGGAGGTTTTATCCCTTATGAAATTGATTTACTCATAAAAAACGGCTGCAAGGCAGTCAGCCTGGGCAACCGTATTATTCGGACCGAAACGGTAATTCCTTACGTATTGGGCCGCTTATTTAGCACGTGCTGATTCAGCGAGTTCTGTCGTGTCATTGCCACGATAGATTTTGACTTCCTGTACCGGATAAGGAATCGAAATTTCATGTTCAGCAAAGGCTTTAATCACGCGTTCCTGAACTTCGCTGATTGAACCTGCAGTGGTGGTTTCTGTAGTATCGACCCACCAACGTACATTCAGGTTAATCGAGAAGTCTGCAAGTGCATTGACGTTTACTGCAAATCCAGGCTGGCTCAAAATGGTCGGGTCTTTATCTAAAATGCTTAAGATAATGCTCTTGGCTTTTTGTACATCATCTTCATAACCAATCCCCACCACAAATTCACAACGACGCCGTTGATAGGCCGTGTTTACAGTCACGGCACTGGTATATACTGTCGCATTGGGAATCACGATGCGGCGGCCATCGGGAGAACGTAAGTAGGTTGCACGAATCTGGATATCCTCAACCGTTCCTTCCATGCCCGAAACAATAATGTCATCGCCAATTTTGAACGGTTCACCCAGCAGGATTAAGATGCCAGAGAGCAGGTTCTGGAAAATGTCCTTGAACGCGAAACCGATGGCAACAGAACCAATCCCCAGAGCACTCATCAGCTGACCCGGGGTAAAACCTGGAATGGCAATGACCATGGCAATTAAAAATCCGATAAAGATGATGGCTGAGCTGCCGACACGGTTTAGCACCAGTACCAGGTTTTGTTTGGTGTAACTACGGTCAGTGAGTGCTTTACGGACAAAGAGCTTAAACAGTTTTGACAGCAACCAGAAAATGCTGAAGACCACCAACGCGATACATAAATAAGGCAGGCGTTCCCAAAAGGCATCAACAAATTTGTCGATGGTGGAATAGGCATCATTGTATTTTGCTGTATGTTCAATGACAGTTTGCGCTGTCTTTTCTGTTGCTTCTTGCAAAAGTTGAGAGGTGTCCTGAGTTACCTCATTTAAGGCGTTTTGTTTTTCAGCCACAAGTTTTCCGGATGATGATCATTGCCGGACATTTTGCCTGAAACTGAACAAAAATTTAACCAACCGTACATCGTATTCACTGCCGTTTTGTCAAAAATTGTCAGTCAACTTTAGAAATATTGTGTACCTTTTTGAATGACCTGTGGCGGTACTTCCAGTTCGCCGGTACCGAACATATAAGACACCATGCTGCCTGAAGCCAAGAAACTCAGTACCGTGATGATGATCATCAACCAGGCCAATATTTTTTCCCAGACCGGCGTTTCACGCGGCAATCCATAGGTGTTGATGCCTTTGGTCCCGGCACCCAACAGCAAATACAGCCCCATAAAAATATTCACCAGTGGCAGTAAAAACAGCAGGATCAGCCAGCCGCTACGGTTCAGGTCATGCAGGCGGCGTACCGTAATCACGATCAGAAAATATAGATAAAGCACCAGAATGACCACAAAACCCAGTCCGGCGATTCCTGTCAGGGTATTGACGAACTGATTGTCCATGGACAAGGTATGCATATTAAAAATGCCCAGTGCCAGACTGAAGGCAAGGGTGGCAAAGAAAGCAATCAGATGCACAAACCCATACCAGCCAATTGAACTCAGACGACCGAAACGACCTTCCGGAGAAAGCGGATTATCTGCCTTGGCCTGTTGGGATCGGGAAAAAAATGGGGAGGCATCTTGCGGTTTCATACGCTTTTTCCGGTTAAAATAAAAATAAGAAAATGATGAATTCTACAAAGTTAGAACACTATCTTCTGCTTAAATTATAAGATTAAATAAACAGATCAGATACGAATAAAACCATATTTTTTGTTGAATACGATAAGGGGTATGTGTTTTAAATTGTATAAATAAACTACGACCAAAGCATGATTGAAGCGGTTGAAAAATAATCGTCATACTGTAGATATGCAGTCAATAAATAAAGCAATAACAACGCGGCATAGCATCTCGTGATGAGATGAATAAGATCAAGGAAGTAAACAATGAATGAGATCTATCCTGTACCAGAAGAATTTAAAAAAACCGCTCGCACCAATGAGTCTGAATATTTCGAGCGTTATCAGAAATCCATCACGCAGCCTGATGAATATTGGGCTGAACAGGCCAACAAGCTGGACTGGATCAAACCTTTTACCCAGGTCAAAAATACCAGTTTCGACAAGGACAATTTTAAGATTGAATGGTTCGCTGATGGGCAGCTGAACCTCAGTGCCAACTGTCTGGACCGTCATCTCAAGGAACATCCGTATAAACCGGCCATTATCTGGGAAGGCGATCACCCGTCCCGTCACAAGATTATTTCCTTTAACGAACTTTATGATGAAACCTGCCGCTTTGCCAATGTGCTGAAAAAGAACGGGATTAAAAAAGGCGACCGGGTGGTGCTGTATATGCCGATGGTTTCGGAAGCCGCGATTGCGATGCTGGCCTGCGCCCGGATTGGCGCGGTGCATTGTGTGGTGTTTGGCGGTTTTTCTCCCGATTCACTGGCCAGCCGGATTGAGGACAGCCAGGCCAAAATGGTGATTACTGCCGATTCCGGCATGCGCGGCGGCAAGCCGATTCTGCTCAAAGCCAACGTAGATGAAGCCTTGAAAATTGCCGGAACTGAATCGGTTGAACATGTGATTGTGGTACACCGTACCGGCAACCCGATTGAAATGCAGCCCGGGCGTGATCTGTGGTATCACATGGAAATCATGTCGGTGAATGAAATCTGTCCGCCTGAACCGATGAATGCCGAAGATCCGTTATTCATTCTGTATACCTCGGGTTCGACCGGCAAGCCGAAAGGGGTGTTGCATACGACCGGTGGCTATCTGACTTATGTGAATTCCACTTTCCGAGAAGTGTTCGATATCAAGCAGGATGATGTGTTCTGGTGTACTGCAGACGTGGGCTGGATTACCGGACATTCCTATGTGATCTATGGCCCGCTTTCCAATGGCACCACCACGGTGATGTTTGAAGGCGTGCCGCAATACCCGACCTGGGCGCGTACCGGTCATATTGTCGACAAGCACAATGTTTCCATTCTCTATACGGCACCCACGGCGATTCGTGCCATGATGCGCGAAGGCGATGCCTTTGTTCGGGAAAGTGACCGCAGCAGCTTGCGTCTGATCGGTTCGGTGGGTGAGCCGATTAACCCGGAAGCCTGGAACTGGTATTACACCGTGGTCGGTGAAAGCCGTTGTCCAATTGTCGATACCTGGTGGCAAACCGAGACTGGCGGAATCCTGATTTCACCTTTGCCGGGTGCAACCGATTTAAAACCGGGTTCTGCAACCCGACCCTTGTTCGGCATACAACCCGCCATCGTTGATGCTGAAGGCAAGGAACTTCAAGGTGAAGCCGAAGGCAACCTGATCATCAAGGATTCCTGGCCGGGTCAGATGCGTACCATTTGGGGTGATCCTGAACGTTTTATCGAAGCCTATTTCTCGACTTATCCGGGGACGTATTTCACTGGAGATGGTGCCCGCCGTGACAAGGATGGCTATTACTGGATTACCGGACGCGTCGATGACGTACTGAATGTTTCTGGCCACCGTTTGGGTACGGCAGAAGTGGAAAGTGCTTTGGTGGCACATGAACATGTGGCTGAAGCGGCGGTGGTCGGTATGCCGCATGATATTAAAGGTCAGGGTATTTGTGCATTCGTCACCTTACAGGCAAATTTTGAGGAATCCGAAGAGCTGCGTAATGAACTGATCAACTGGGTGCGTAAGGTTTTGGGACCCGTAGCTACACCGGATGCCTTGTATTGGGCACCAGCTTTACCGAAAACCCGTTCCGGTAAAATCATGCGCCGTATATTAAGAAAAATTGCCGCCAATGAACTGGACACTTTAGGAGATACTTCAACCCTGGCCGACCCACAGGTGGTGGACAATCTGATTGCAACGGTCTATCCCGATAAATAAGTCATTTATAAAAATACCGCCTGAAAATGAGGCGGTATTTTTATTTTATGTATAAGCACAGCAGGCATTCAGATAAAGCAGCAAAACATCATCTGCTAAGCTAAAAATATAGCAATAATCAGATCATATTATGAATGTTTCATCCCCGCTTTTAACGTCAAATCCATTACACATCGCTCAACAACTGGCGGAACAGTTTGCAACCACGGCTGCGGAACGTGATAAACAGGGCGGTAACCCAAAACAGGAGCGTGATTTAATCCGTCAAAGTGGTTTGCTGGGACTTGCCATTCCAACCCAATATGGCGGACAGGGTGCAGGCTGGAAAACGGTATTTCAGACTATTCAGGTCATTGCCCAGGTCGATAGTTCACTGGCACATGTTTATGGTTTTCATCATTTACTGATTGCGACGGTGCAACTGTTTTCACAGCCTGAACAGTATGGCAAATGGTTTGAGCAAACCGCACAAGAAAACCTGTTTTGGGGCAATACTTTAAATCCATTAGACCGACGAACGATTGCAACCCAAGTGTCTGAAAATGAATATCTATTTCATGGTGACAAAAGCTTCTGTTCAGGTTCGATCGATTCTGACATCTTGCTATGCTCAGCTTATAATGATGAAGGTAAATTGCTGATAGGTGTGATTCCGACAGCCCGAGAAGGGGTGAGCTTCTTAGGTGACTGGAACAATATGGGACAACGCCAGACTGACAGCGGTACCAGTCATTTTGAGCAGGTCAAAATCCAAAAAGATGAGTTATTGCTCAATCCGGGACCCCTGAGTACGCCGTATTCGAGCCTACGTCCGCTGATTGCGCAACTGATTTTTGTGCACCTGTTTTTAGGCGTAGCAGAAGGGGCTTTTGCAACTGCCAGACAAACCGTACAGAGCCAAAAAGCCTGGTCCAAATCTTTGGCTGAAAATGCCGTGAATGACCCGTTTACGCAAAAACACTTTGCCGAGTTTTATGTGCAGCTGGAAGGGGTACGTTTACTGGCAGCTAAAGCGGTTCAGAGCTTACAGACGGCATGGGATCTAGGCAATGACCTCACTGCTGAACAGCGCGGTGAAGTGTCTATTGCAATTGCGACTGCCAAAATTGCGGCGACCAATACCTCGTTGTATATCACACAAAATATTTTTCAGGTGATGGGTGCACGTGCCACCACAGCCCAATTAAATCTAGATCGTTTCTGGCGTAATGTGCGTACCCAAACTTTGCATGACCCGGTGGATTATAAATATCAGGAAATTGGGGAGTGGGTGTTAACGGCTAAAGTTCCTGATCCGAGTTTTTATTCATAATGAAATAAGAAAATGCCATTTTACGAAATGGAGCCTTTTTACTTCTAGATTTAAAAAATGAATTAAGAGCGTGGAACGTGAAAAATCACTTAAAAAAGCCTAATTTGTGAAGATTAGGCTTTTTTAATTTTACTTAAATTATTGATTTATAAAAAATAAATTTCAATTTCGTATAAGGTGTATTATGTTAATTTTAGAAAAACTAAAATTTAGTGAGTTTTTTTGTGAGTAATAATGCATTAACGTGGTTGGGGCTCTTACTTGGATTCCTACTCTATCCAATAATTATGTTCTTTCTGCTCGCTCAAAGACACAGTGGTTTAAACTATATTAATGATTTATCTAGTTTTAATAAAATAGTTGTTTTCATATCTTGTGCTTTAATATTTCTTATACCAACTTGGAATGAAAGATGTCTTATAGACAGTGAAGGGAAAAGCCCACATTGGTATCAAAGATATTTTGTGCCTTTGATATATTTCATAATTGGAACCATTTTTACAGGAATGTTCTTCATTTTAATTATTAGATAGCTTTTCCAAATGACCTCTATAGCTAAATTAATTTTTATGATACATTCTTATAATTATAAGATATTGATATAATTAACTTTATTAAAGATATTCTTCGTAACATGCAAAATCAGTTTAGCTATATCTAACATAATGGTCGTTATACGAAACGATTTTTAAAATATTATTGTTTGTCAAACACTTAAATCCATAAATCCATAAATCCATAAATCCATAAATCCATAAATCCATAAATCCCAAACCCAAGAGATCAAAAAACACACGTTTTAACAACTCGTGTGTTTTTTAGCCGCATCTGTAATGTTCTGTCAATAAAGTTGATCAATAAAAATTCAATTTTATAATTTTTGGTGGGTTATTAATTCTTCCGGGACAAAAAGAATGCCCATATTTTATGGATGAAAAAATGTCCGTTTTTGTACGCTTTGGCGCACATCAATTTAAGGATTTTGCGGATGGGCGCAGCCGAGTTTTTTTCCTATGATGAATTCATACAGGAACAGGATGTTCCGGAACATAAAACAACAATAAAACGTTCATACACCAGGATTGTGAAGCAAGACAGGAGTCATGCTTAACTACCCCATACGAAAAAGCCCGACAGGATGTCGGGCTTTTTTTATATCATTTTATTCAGCCACAATTACTTTGCTGCCTGTTCTACGGTAGGTGGTGAACTCACAGGCTGTTGACTCGCAGAAGCAGGGCTAATCGTTTTATTGACTGGCCGGTTATCCATCATTGTCCCGATAGGCGATACGCGCCAAATTATATTGCCCACATCATCAGCGACCAATATTGCCCCCGAACGATCAACTGCTACCCCAACAGGCCGTCCAAGTGCCTCACCTTGATCATTTAAAAAACCGCTTAATACATCTTGCGGCTGACCTGAAGGTTGGCCATTTTGAAAGGGCACAAAAATAACCTTATAGCCGCTATGCGGTTTACGGTTCCATGAGCCATGTTGACCAATCAGCGCACCACTGCGATATTGCGGCATTAATTGAGCCGTATAAAATGTCAGGCCTAAGGAAGCCGTATGGTTACCCAGAGCATAATCAGGTTTAATCGCACGTGCGACCAGCTCAGGATTTTGAGGTTTGACCCGCGTGTCTACATGTTGGCCATAATAACTATAGGGCCAGCCATAAAAAGCACCATCCTTGACTGAGGTCAGGTAATCGGGCACCAGATCATTGCCAATTTCATCGCGCTCATTCACGACCGTCCATAACATGCCACTCTGTGGTTGCCAGTCCATACCATTGGGATTGCGCAGCCCTGTGGCAAATGGCCGTGCTTTGCCACTGGCAATATCAAATTCCATAATCAAGGCACGCCCGACTTCTTTATCGAAGCCATTTTCCGCCACGTTACTGTTTGAACCTACGGTAATATAGAGTTTGCTGCCCGCAGAATTGGCAATGACGTTTTTGGTCCAATGATGATTGAGCGGGCCACCGGGTAAATCCAGTACTTTGCTGCCGCTTGCGGTAATTTGAGTTGCACCTTTTTGATAAGGAAAGCGTATTAAGGCATCCGTATTGGCTACGTAAAGCGTATTGCCGACCAGCGCCATGCCAAACGGAGAGTTCAGATTTTGTAGAAATATGGTTTTTTGATCAGCCACACCATCGCCATTACGATCACGCAGCAGGCTAATACGGTTGGCACTCTGATGCGATGATCCGGCACGTTTCATCATCAGCTTCATGATTTTGCCTCTAATGCCCTTGCTGTCATCAGGCTTGAGCGGTGCATCGGTTTCAGCCACCAGCACATCGCCATTTGGCAATACATACAGCCAGCGCGGATGTTGCAGTTCTTTGGCAAAGGCCTGAACTTTCAAACCCGCAGCAGGAGTGGGCATGGTATCGGCAGGCCAGCCTTTGGCCGGTGCGATATTCACTGTAGGAAACAGACTGGATTGGGGTTCAGGCAGATGAGGGTATGGACCATAACTGTCTGAAATTGGAGACCTGGATGGCGACGCACATCCGCTTAATGCCAGTACAATGGCAGCACCCACAAGGGGCAGTAAGAATTGAGCAGACATCTTTATTTCCAGCTTATTTTTGCCGCTATTGCCTTACTTTAAAATTTTGTTGCGGCAGTCACCATGCTGTTCTTGTTTTTTCTGGTTGCCGATTGGTTATTGCGTTCGGTTTGAGCGAAGGCAGCTCTGCTGCATAAGCAAAAAAATCCCTCAAGCCGAGTCTTGAGGGAAGATTGGAGATGCCTTTGATTCTTGTTTTTTAGTTCATCAACTGTCGCTTAATCATTCAGCTTAAGCGGACTTGGCGGTCACAACGGATAGCTGTTGCGCTTCCAGTTCACGAACCAATGGCAATACTTTTTGTCCGAAATATTCCACTTCTTCAATAAAATGCAAGAAACCAGACAGGATCAAGTCCACACCGACTGCTTTCAGTTCAACAATACGTTCTGCAATTTGCTGCGGCGTGCCAACCAAATTGGTTTTAAAGCCATCGTTGTACTGCACCAAATCTTCAAAGGTCGATTTTGCCCAGTTACCTTCACCCTCTGCTGTTGCAGCACCCGCTTCACGGGTGGCATCTCCAAAAGATTTCACTGCCTGGACATTGGCTTTGGCCACAATTTCCTGAAGAACAGCTTGGGCTTCTTGTTCAGTATCACGGGCAATAATGAAAGCATTAACCCCAATTTTCACGGCATGGTTATTGGCTTTGGCTTTTTCACGGATATCGTCGATCTGCTTTTTCAGCTCTTCCGGTGTATTGCCATTGGTAAAGTACCAGTCCGATACACGCGAAGCCATATCTCGTGCTGCACGTGAGCTACCGCCCTGAAAGATTTCAATATGCGGTTTTTGTAGCGGTTTTGGACTGAGGGTGTAATCTTTGAATTGATAGTATTGGCCATCAAAACTGAAATGATCCTGCGTCCAGATACCTTTAAGACTACGGATAAATTCTTCTGAACGTGCATAACGCTGGTCATGTTCAGGCCATTCTTCGCCAATGGCATCAAATTCACCGCGGAACCAGCCACTGACCACGTTAATGGCAATACGCCCATTGGTCAGGTGGTCAATGGTCGCCAATTGCTTTGCAGCAAGCGCAGGCTTCCATGGACCTGGCAAAATTGCAGCGATCACTTTGAGTTTTTCAGTTTTGGCCAGGATGCCATGGCTGAAGCTAACCGATTCATGCTGGTTTTCTGCGTTATAACCGGCAGTAAAACGGATTTGGGTTAAGGCATAGTCAAAGCCGCTTTTTTCCGCAGCTTGAGCCAGACGGACGTTATAGTCATAACTCCAGTCCGTACGCTGTTCAATATCGCTGACCACCAAACCACCACTGACGTTTGGCACCCAATAAGCAAATGTAATGTTTTTATCTTGTACTGACATTCTGTCTACCCTCAGGATGTAATTTTTTAGCGCTCTTAAGCGACTTGTGACTTTGGTGCTTTTTTGCTGTGCAGGCGCGCTTCGGCAGCATCCAGGCTTGGCACTGCAGCAGAAGGAAGGACTTCTTCTTGTTCAATTTGCTTGTTGATACCCAGGTTCTGGTTGGCTAGCTGAGATTTCTCTTTGATCACTTCAGCACGCTGGCCTTTGGCAGGAGCCCATTCAAGAATTGGCAATGCACGTGCTACTGCGAGGGTAATGCGGTCACGCAGCAGTTCACTGTGAATGGTATATTCAGGGGTAAAGTCACGGTCTGTTGCATAAACACCAATCGGTAAGGTTTGTGCCTGGAAAAAGCTGAACAATGGACGCAACTGATGTTCAAGCACCAAGGCATGACGCTCGCTACCCCCTGAAGCTGCCAGCAATACCGGTACATCGACCAATGCCGTCTGTTCTACAAAGTCAAAGAAGTGCTTGAAAAGTCCAGTGAATGAGGCACGGTAAACCGGTGTACCCACAATCAGGGCATCAGCCGCTTCAACTGCGGCCAGATCATCCTGTACACGTTGTGGCAACTGGTTACGGTAAATGGCACCGCCCAGTAAAGAACCGATTTCACTAAATTTGATAAAGTGAACATGAATGGGGGTTGCTTCACCGAGTTCATCAATAATGGCTTGTACCAGTGCCTCGGTTTTAGAAGGATTGTTTAAGCCGCCTGATACAGCAACAATATTCAACGGTTTTTGCGCATTTAAAATAGACATTTGGGGATAACCTAAAATATAAAATATCGGAATAGCTTTATTAATCAACAGCAGGCATATTCTGTAAAATAAGCAAATCAAGAAAAGTTATCTGATTTTGAGATATAAAGGAAAAAGTCACCAAAATGTGCTTTTATATGATTTAGTACGTTGATTTATATATTTATATTGCTTACTGATAAGTATTTTAAATTGGCCGATAAAATTTATATCAAAATATGATTAGGTTTGATGATTTTGCGAAAAACCTTGAAAAAAGGGGATTTTTGAGAAAATAATCTCATATCAGATGAAAAAAGTTATTCATTGCATATCCTTAATAGCACTAGTGTGGTTAGAATAGCTCTTAATGTGCACAAGATCTTTCATGCTGCTTATGAATATTTTAATCGTTGATGATCATCCACTGTTTCGTCATGCCTTGATTCAAGCCGTTCGTTACAGCTTGCCGCAAGCGCAAATTCAGGAAACAGCTGCAGTAAATGAGTTTTATGAACGCTTAGATAATGGGCCGGAACCAGATTTGGTTTTACTGGATCTCAATTTGCCGGGAGCTTCGGGCTTTTCGGCTTTGGTGCATGTTCGTGCACAATACCCGTCCATTCCGATTATTGTGGTGTCTGCACATGAAGAAGTGTCAATTATTCAACGTGCCATAGCCCATGGTGCAATGGGTTATATTCCAAAATCTGCACATCCAAGCCATATTGGTGAAGCGATCCGTCAGGTACTGGAAGGAGAAATCTGGTTGCCGCCAAATTTACCGGCCAACATGAATTTTGACCCGCGTGCAGCGGATGAAACTGCACTTGCAGAACGTATTCAGTCACTTACACCGCAACAATTCCGTGTATTGATGATGGTCGCGGAAGGTTTGCTGAATAAACAGATTGCTTATGAGCTGGATGTTTCTGAAGCGACCATCAAGGCCCATGTTACTGCCATTTTCCGCAAACTGAATGTGCAAAACCGTACTCAGGCAGTATTGGCCATCAGTGCCCTGAATATTGAAGAAAAGAAAATGTAATCTGCGGAATATAGCATTCAACGAAAAAGGCACTTGATCAAGTGCCTTTTTTTGTGAACAATGCCTTTGAATGTTAAAGCATTTAGCGCTTTACATTAGGCGACGCAGCTTTTTCTGGGAGTACTGTCTGTGCAAAATAAAGGATTCAGTGCACATTGCAGATCATCAATTTGCTCTTGGGAGACGTAGGCTTTCTCTTTCAGATATTCAGCCACACTATCATCGCGTAAACTTAAAAATGCGGCATCATAAACGCCCAAATCGACAAAAAGCGCTGCGGTTTCCAGACTATTAAAGCGGTCTAAATAGACATCACTGCCATACAGCAGGAAAATATGATCTTCATTGGCATGGGGATTGATTCCTAAATGCTTTGCCAATTCCAGGGGTGGGGTTTTAATAAACAGCAGATCAGAGAGTTCATCAAACTGGGTGGTATCGAGCAGATTCTGATCGGTTTTGACTTTTCCAAGCCATGCCTTAAACACCAGCACCGCACCACCACGCAATAGCATGCTCCAAATCTGGTGACGTACTGTATCTGTCAAGTCTCTAGCTTCGGCTGCTAAAGACTGAATCAGCTTGTCTTCCTGTTCAGCGAGGCGATCAAATAGCCCCAGACCTTGCGGTTTATAGGCTGCCGGGCTAAAGACATCAAAATTCAACTCATCGAAGACCTGTAAGGTAAGCGGGACAGCACTTTGATACAAGGTATTCAGGGCTTGAATATGAGTGTCCTTTAAGTGGCTGGGTTTAAATAGTTCGGTCCATTGAATTTCGGGTAACAGGGCATTGGCCCCATATTGACGATAAAATTGTTGCGATTGATCTATGCCATAACTTCCGGCTTCAGAAATGTTCATCTTAAACTCCTGTATTTTCTATGATGATCAGTTTCGTGGGCCGTGTTTTGAGGCAGTCTGATAGACAGATTAAACTGACCATTTATTACTCTCATATATGAGCTTGGCTGACTGCAAACGAAATACGACTAAAGTTATATAATGGATTTTTACTGTAAAAATATTTTTAATAATAACAACTTGAAAAATTGTAACTAATTATACAAATGTATATTTAAATTTTGGTCATCTTTGCCATAGGAAATATGACATTGAATTTTTTGGTCAATAAAGCGGCAGCCAAAATAAAGAAATTGAGCAGTTTTGCCTAAAATGAAAAATAAATTGCCAGTGAGGTTAATAGAGGGTGTTTTTATGTAATGAAAACACCCATTTCACATACATGAAATGGGCGTTTGATCTGTAGTGATTTCTGAATAAAACGCTTAAGAACCGGAAATTTTTAAGCCCGATAACCAGGAACGCAGCGATGCTGGTTTTAACGGTTTTTTCAGCAGCACAATATTCAGCTCTTTCAAATGCTGTGGCAGTTCAGGATCGGAATCTGCGGTAATCAGTGCCACAGGAACCTGTTCCTGACGGTTGGCCAAAATGAAATCCAGACCAATTTTATTGTTGTTCAGGTGCTGATCGACCAGCCAGACCTGAATGTTTTCTTGCTGGATCAGCTCTAGGGCCTGTTCCGGTTCAGTGGCTTTAAAGACCTGATAACCCCATTTGGTCAGTAAGGTCGTCATCCCTTCCAGAATGGTTTCATCATTGTCCAGGCATAGAATCTTGTAGGCCTTGCTTTTCAGCGGGGTGGCCTGTACTGGTGCTGCCACGACTTTAGGCGCATCCACGATTGGCACTTCAATCATAAAACAAGAGCCCTTGCCATATTCAGAATAGACATGTACCGGATAGTCCAGCAGGCTGGTCATACGCTGCACAATCGCCAGTCCCAGTCCCAGTCCTTGCTCGCCCCAAGGCGAAGTATGGCCACAGCGTTCAAATTCCTGAAATAGTTTAATGCGCTGTTCTTCGGCAATCCCGGGGCCGGTATCCCAAACCCCAATCCGGATATGGCGTGGTTTTTCGCTAGAGCGAAGTACACCAACTACAACCTTGCCTTTAGCGGTATAGCGCAGGGCATTGCTGACAAAGTTTTGAATAATCCGGCGAATCCACTGTGGATCGGTGTCGATCCAGAACTGTGCATCATGCACGCTGAATTTAATGCCACGTTGTGCGGCAATAGATTTAAATTGCAGTTCCAGATCACTTAACAGGTCATGCAAGGGATAAGACTGACGTTTCGGCTGGATGGTACCGCCTTCGAGACGGGCAATGTCCAGCAGGGCAGACAGCATGCTTTCCGCACCATGCAAGGCACGGTCCAGCTGTTGCAGGGTTTTACGGTCTTCATCCGACTGTACGCTTTGTTCTAAAGCGGTACTGAACAGACGTGCTGCATGCATTGGCTGCAACAGGTCGTGACTGGCTGCTGCAATGAAACGGCTCTTGGACATGTTGGCACGGTCAGCCTGTTCACGGGCGAGTTGCTGCTCGGAAAGTGCATCGGCCAGCTGTTGGGTGCGGTCTTGTACCCGCGCTTCAAGTACGGCCTCATTTTCACGGAAAGCGGTAATATCGGCAAAGGTGGTGACGAAGCCGCCGCCTTCAATGGGATTACCTCGCATCTGGATGACGCGGCCATCTTTACGGATCCGTTCAAATTCATGCGCGCTGCCCATGGCCATCCAGTGAATCCGTTTGCGCACGTGTTCTTCGACCGAACCCGGCCCGCATTCACCGCGCTCGGCGTTATAACGGATCAGGTCGGCAATCGGACAGCCGACATAGACAATATCTTTAGGATAATCAAAAAGTTTAAGGTATTGATTGTTCCAGGCCACCAGACACATATTTTCATCGACCACGCTGACCCCCTGGGTCATATGGTCAATCATGGTCATGATCAGGTTCTGGTTAAAGCGTTGCCATTGTGAGGCCTGATCCAGAATATTGGCGACCTGACCGAGTGCCAGACCATTATTCACCATGGCTGTGGTGAGTAGGGTACGCGCCGAAGCAGCACCAATGGTTCCGGCCAGATACTGTTCGGTAAAACGCCACCACATGCCATTGGCATTGCTGTTTTCATTCAGGATTACGTTGTTTTGAGCACAGAACTGCTGAAAGGCATGAGTGGCCGGTCCTTCACCGGTAATCCTTTTGGCCAAGGTAATTAAATCACCTACTTTCAGGCGGGCAACATCCTGGTGAGAGTAATTGATTTCACTTGAGGCATTGTGGGTCGGCAAAGGTTTGGTTTCATAATAGAAGAAACTTTCCGCCTGAATTTGCTCGGCAATACTGGGACGGAAAATTCGTGACACCCACACATACAGCACGATATTCAGACCCAATGCCCAGGTCACGCCATGGGTGAGGGGAGCAAAAGACTGAAAACCAAACAGTGCTTCGGGGCGTAACCAGTCCATGCCTAAAGGCCCTGCAAGCAAGAACTGCTGGCTAAAATGGCTGTATTCAGCAGGCAGGCTGCGCAGTACGGTAGGCAACAGCAAGGTATAGGCCCACATGACAAAACCGGCAATTAGACCTGCATATACGCCCTGTTTACTACCACCACGCCAATACAGACCACCAATCAAGGCTGGAGCAAATTGGGCCACGGCACTGAAGGCCAGCAAGCCAAATACTGAAAGCTGGTCGATGTCATTAAAGAAATGGAAAAACAGGAAACCCAGTAACATGACGGCTAAAATACACACCCGGCGGGTAAATTTCAGCACCAGAGGCAGACGTTTGTCATGACGCGAAAGTATGCCGGTACGCCACAAGGCAGGCATAATCAGGTCATTACTGAGCATAATCGACAAGGCGACTGAAGAGACCAGCAGCATTCCCGTAGAAGCAGAAAAACCGCCCAGGAAGGCCAAAAGTGTCAACCACTCCTGATCATAACTGAGCGGCAAGGACAGTACAGCGACATCAGGAATTGCAAGAAAATGCGGTGCAGCATGCAAGGCCCAGCTGGCAATTGGAATAATCGCCAGTGTGGTCAGAATCAGATAAGTGGCAAACCAGCGACGTGCACCGCGAATATGTTTTTCATCCCGCAGTTCAACCACCGCGACATGGAACTGTCGTGGTAAGCAGATAATCGCCAAGGCTGCGAGTAAGGTTTGCACCCAGAACGTTTCGGGAACACCAAACAGCTGAACCTGTTTAAAGGTTTCTGCGACATCCGTGGAAATTTGCCCCAGGTTTTCGGGGGCATCAAAGACAAAGAACAGGGCCACACACAGCAGGGCAAACAGTTTGACAAAAGACTCAAATGCCACGGCCAGCATTAAACCGCCATGCTGTTCGGTATTGGCAATTTGTCGGGTACCGAACAGCATGGCCAGAATGGCTAAAATTCCAGTCAAAAACAGCACACTATTGGTGGTGCTTTGTATGCCGGTATTCTGTTGCAACACTACAGCAGCACTCAAGGCGATGGCTCTGAGCTGCAAGGCTAAATAGGGAATAATTGCGATGACTGCCAGAATGGTGACCAGGGATGCCAGAGGGCCGCTTTTGCCATAACGTGCAGCCACAAAATCTGCAATGGAAGAAATGGCATGATGCTGCCGCACACGTCCCAAACGGCGCCAGATATCATAACCCACACCGACAAAAATCAGGGGCCCAAGGTAAATGGGCAGGAAGATAATGCCTTCACGCACCGCAGCCCCGGTTGCACCGTAAAATGTCCAGGATGAGCAATATACCCCTAAGGTTAGACTAAAGAGAAACATGCGACCGCGGGTACTTAGGCGACTGGCGTGTTTTTCACCAAAAAATGCACAGATAAAGAGTAACGCGATATAAAGGGCGAGCACGCCGATAATGAGCCAACTATTCATATTGCCTACAGCATAAATTTATGTCGTAATAATAACCTATCTAGTAATCTTGCCGCTTTAATTGATCAAAATTTAACACCAAAGTAGTAATTACAAGAACCTAATAAGATTGTTAAGTTAGATAACGAAATAATTCGAATTAAAAAAATCACCTATGGCTGGGTGCACACAGGAGCATGATTATGGATGAGGCACATGTAGAACGTATTCTACAGAATCCCAAATTTAAAGAAATGGTCAGCAGAAAAAGCAGATTAAGTTGGACATTAACAATCATCATGTTGATTGTGTATGTAGGCTTTATGCTTTTAGTTGGTTATAACAAAGAATTCTTAATGAGTTCGGTTAGCGGCGGCGTTACCACTATAGGTATGCCACTCGGCTTGAGCATTATTGTATTGTCTTTCATTTTATGTGGTGTTTATTCGTATATTGCAAACAATAAACTGGATGCATTAAATGAAGAAGCGATGCGAGAAGTTGAAGCAATTGCGAATGAGAAAGGACAGTAATCAGATGAAATGGAATTCATTGAAAGCGCAAGCACTCGCTGCTTCTACGCTACTGATGTCAGGTATGGCAATGGCAGGTCCTGATTTGGGTGCAGCTGAACAGCAAGCAACCAACTGGCATGCGATTATTATGTTCGCGATTTTCGTGGGCTTCACCTTGCTGATTACCAAATGGGCAGCAAGACAAACCACCAGTACTGCAGATTTCTATACTGCGGGTGGTGGTATCTCAGGTTTCCAGAATGGTCTGGCGATTGCCGGTGACTATATGTCAGCAGCATCGTTCCTGGGTATTTCCGCAATGGTATTCAGCTCAGGCTTTGACGGTTTGCTTTACTCACTCGGCTTCATGGTGGGTTGGCCAATCGTATTGTTCCTGGTTGCAGAGCGTTTACGTAACCTGGGTAAATTCAACTTGTCTGACGTGGTTTCATTTCGTCTGGAAGAAAAACCGGTACGTACTCTGGCAGCTCTTAGCTCTTTGGTTGTTGTTGCCTTTTATCTGATTGCTCAGATGGTAGGTGCAGGTCAGCTGATCAAATTACTGTTCGGTCTGAACTACAACATTGCTGTGGTGATTGTGGGCCTTTTGATGATGGCTTACGTAATCTTCGGTGGTATGCTGGCAACCACTTGGGTACAGATCATCAAAGCGGTGATGTTACTTTCAGGTGCAACTTTCATGGCTTTCATGGTAATGAAAGGCGTGGGCTTCAGCTTCACCAACATGTTTGAACAATCGATTCAGGTATTCTCTAAAGTACATGAAATCAGCCTTGCAGAAGCAGGCAATATCATGGGCCCAGGTAAACTGGCAGCGAACCCGATTGATGCGATTTCTTTGGGTCTGGCATTGATGTTTGGTACTGCTGGTCTTCCACATATCCTGATGCGTTTCTTTACCGTAAAAGATGCTAAAGAAGCACGTAAATCAGTGGTTGTGGCTACAGGTTTCATCGGTTACTTCTATCTTTTAACTTTCATCATTGGTTTCGGTGCGATCCTTTACGTATCAAACAACCCGCAATTCATTGATGTGGCGAAAATGGCTGTAACTGGCAAGCTAGAACTTGTTGGTGGTAACAACATGGCTGCGGTTCACTTGGCTGATGCTGTTGGCGGTGACTTGTTCATGGGCTTCATTTCAGCAGTAGCATTCGCAACGATTCTTGCGGTGGTCGCTGGTTTGACATTGTCTGGTGCTTCAGCAATTTCACACGACTTGTATGCAAACGTATTCAAGAAAGGCCAAACTACACCTGAATCTGAACTACGTATGTCTAAAATTGCAACTCTAGGTCTTGCGATCTTTGCGATGATTTTAGGTATCCTGTTCGAGAAACAAAACGTTGCCTTCATGGTAGGTCTCGCATTCTCGGTTGCTGCATGTGCGAACTTCCCGGTACTGGTACTGTCAATGTTCTGGAAAGGCTTGACCACTCGTGGTGCAGTAGCTGGCGGTGTTGCAGGTCTTGTTGCTGCAGTAACTCTAATTGTACTGTCTAAAGCGGTTTGGGTAGATACTTTGGGTGTTTCTGAGACACCAATCAACCCATTCAATGGTCCAGCAATCTTTGCAATGCCATTATCGTTCCTATGCTGCTGGTTATTCTCTGTGACTGACAGTTCGGCACGTGCGCATGCAGAACGTAAAGCTTTCGATGCACAGTATGTACGTTCACAAACAGGTATTGGTATCTCTGGTGCATCAGATCACTAAGATACAGTTACTTTAAAAAAAGCCCCATTCAGGGGCTTTTTTTATGACTTTAGCAAATGGAACACAACGTGATTGCAAGGCTGGGCTTCGGTTCTCAATCCTATTGTTAGCATGGATGAGTCTCTCTTTTATCAAACATAAATCTGGCAAAGAAGAGGGCGACTTTTATCATTTTTCTACAAATGTTTCACTTGCAGCTTCAAGCATTCATGCTAAGTTGATTAAAAGAAACATAAAAAATTCAGGCATAAAAAAGCAATATTTTGGAGCAGTACATGCAGGCGATTATGGATGTGTGGAAGGTATTTCGCGTATTGCCTTCAGCTTGGCTACTTTTATTACAATTTATTATTTTAATTCTGTCGGTTGCCGTCAATTACAGCACGCCTTACCGTACGCTTAGCTGGCTACTGGGGGTGCTGGTTTTACTGGTGATTGCCAAAGTCATTCGGCAAACACCGATGTTTACCATTTTGGGCTTAAGTTTTGTCAGTGGTGCCGTGATTTTTTCTTCCCTGATTATATTAGGTATAAAAAATCCATGGCTACAAGTCATTGCCCATGGTTTTGAAGCCGCAGCTTACTTTAGCGCGGCCTATGGTTTGTTGCGTTATATGTTTGAAGACCGCTATTTAACCCGAGATGAACTGTTTGCTGCAGGTGCGGTATTTACGTTGCTGGCCTGGGCATTTGCTTTTTTATATAACGTTTGCCAGCTGCTGGTACCGGGAAGCTTTCAGAATCCCAATGTTGCAGGTTTACAAAGCTGGCTTGATTTATTGTTTTTGAGTTTTAGTTTGCAGTCTGCAACCGGCTTATCGGATTTAATGCCCATAAGTGCCCCCGCACGGGTACTGGCACTACTGCAAATGTTTTCCGGGGTTATGTATCTGGCCCTCATTGTTTCACGCTTGATTGCCTTGCAATATATTGCCCATTTACCCAAGCATTCTAAAGATAAAGACCAATAAAAAGGACGCATAAAGCGTCCTTTTTTGAATTCTTTTTCTAATTAAAAATTAGAAACGGAATTTAGCGTTTACGCCAACAGTTTGTGTATCAAGCGCAAGTTGTTCAGCATTCGCATTTACGTAAGAAGCGCCCACTGCAACGGCAGGAGTGATGAAGTAATTTACGTTTGCACCCCAAGCTGAGTCTGGTGTACCAGCAAAGCTAGATTCAGCATAAGAAGCACCAACGCTTAACTTAGGCGTAACGAAAAGAGTTGTACCTAGGTTATAAGCAGTGTCGTCACCGTAAACTAAACCAGATTCAAAACCGATTGCCATGTTGGTTCCGTCAATAGCACCAACATATTTGGTACGTGCAGTAATTGCATCTTGATCTTCACCGATCGTAGCAGTTTCACCAACTGATTTAACAACGCCATTAGCCATAACATTGAATGCATCAAGAGCAGTTTGATCAGCAACGCTTGTATAACCTACTGCAACCAAGAAATTAGGCGCAGCAAATGCACCAAGTTCTAAGGCATAACGGTCGCCTTGATCATCAGTGGCGTTGTTATTTTTGCTGTCTAAAATTGTGTGGCTATAAGAAGCGCTAGCATATACAGGTACAACTTGAGTTGGCACATAAGCTTCAGCTTTAACGCCATAGTTATGAGCGATAACGTCGATATCGTCTGAACCTAACTCGCCGTAATTATAAGCAACAGATACGTTAGATGCTTGGTTTAAGAAAGCTGCTTCAGCCAATGGGCCTTTAGAAGAGTCAACATCTTTAAGGTAATAAGTACCTTGCAAACCACCGGTGAAATCTTTGTCATTTGCTGTGGTGTCGATGTATTCAGACTGACCTTGTACTTCTACTTGATATGCTTGAGCACCGGTCATGGCTAATAATAAAGCAGTGGCTAAACCGAGTTTTTTCATATTAATTTCCAATTCTATTTTCTATTGCAGGTGAATTAAACTACTTTTATTGTATTGTAACAAAACATTAAGTCAATGAACTAAAAGAACATTATTTTGTTGTTTTTTTGTTATACATAATGTAATTGGTTGAAAAAAGTACGATTAAACTGTGTCAGGTCAACTTGAAAAATTTGTTTTTAGAACAAATGAATATGAACATTTTTAAAACTTATTTTTTCAGAAATATGCAAAAAATAAGGACTTTGTATAATGTTAAATTGGATTAAATTTAAAAATTAATTGTAAAATCCAATTGAAATATACTTTATTGCATGATCTGTATGGCATTTTAAGGCTATTCATTTGATTCTAATAATAAAATTCACCTAAAACGGGATGGGGTTGGTTGAAAAATGCACAAATTGTAATTTATTTAGTGCAAATATCGTGCTGTTGTGATGAATTTTAAATCTTACTGTTTTGATAGGCTTTACTTTTATAACGGTTTTTACGATAATGTATCTATCAATTCATACTACATTGCAATAATGTGATGATGATCTGATTCTCCATAAACAAGTTTTTGTTTTATATGCCCAACTTTCCCCAAGGTTGGGTTTTTTTTTATGTCAGAAAAATATTGCAGTTGGCTGCGAAATAAGAACAGGCAATAAAAATGGAAGCATAATCATATTAATAGCAAAACTTATTTTTAGTCATTAGAGAGTGAATCCTTAAGTAGAAACCCTAGGATTAACTTTTATTGCACCAATATGGTGCTTAATGTGGAGCGGGAATTAGATTTTTCTTGAAATTTAAGTATAAAAAACCCCAATTTTCAAAGAAAACTGGGGTTTTTCGCCAAAATCTTCGGAAAAATTAAAAAATCTGCTGAGAATATATTTAATTTGCCCTAATGAGGTGCATTATGCACTTATTTGTGGCATGTGTAAATATTTTCTTATCATGCAAGTAGCAATATTTAGATAAGCAGGTAATTTAAACAATATAAATTGGGGGCTTCCTAGAAATAGTCCTGCATTATTTTGTCGAGATCTTTAAGGGAAACAGGATTTTCTATTTAAGCGGCTTGCTTAACTGCAATTTATAGATATGCAAAATTTTTAATTGCACTCAATGAAAAGCAGTTTGCTACTATTGGGGGAAAGAATAAAAATTGAGTTGAAACCCTACAGATATGCACTGGATCTTAAAGCTTTATTAAAGAATTTAGATTTTTTTTAACTTTTATTTTAAAAAATATTATAAGTGGTTGATAGAATGCAGATATTTAAAAATATTGATTAATTTTTAACTCTTTTTAGATCAAAATCGTGTAATATATTTATATATAATTTGAGTATGATCACAGGTCATTTGGTGTGTATGGTGAGTAATTAATTTATGTATAAATTACGCTCGGAACATATCAGCCGGCGGCTGTTTTGGTCGATGATCATTATCGCACTGTCTCTTTTGTTTTTATCTGTTCCCTTAATTGTCAGTAGTTATCAGAGCTATCAGAAAGCAGATCGTGCCTTAACTGAAATTTCTGCGCTTCGTGCTGTAGCTGATTTAGCCAATAAAATTTCCCGTGAACGGGCACCTGCTAATAAGGTGATGTCGAGTAGTGCCGATGAACTCGAAGAAAATATAAAAGAATTAGAAGCTTACCGGAAAGAAGTAGATCTGCAGATTGAGCAGACAAGTGTAATTTTAGCTACGGCAGGTTTTTCTGTTCAGGCTCAAGCCTTATCTTCTCATGTAAAAGGGGCTTTGGCTCAAGGTCGTCATGCGGTCGATGTTTATAGTGCCTTGCCGCGATCTGAACGGAGTGCAAGACAGCTGGATCAGGCGATTCAGCAAATGTTTAAGGCATGGGATAGTTGTAAAGCAATTATAGAAAATGTATTGGTACATTCTGAAGCTGAAGGAACTTCAGTCTCAGACTACTATACGCTGATTTTAATTTTGGCTGATTTACGTGATCAGGCTGGTCGAACTGCCTCTAATATTATGGCAGCGGTGACTTTTAATGAAAAAATCCCCGAAGATAACTTGGCGCGGTCATTGCAGACGCAACATCAGGCCCATTATTTATGGGCTTTAGTGAATACCATACAGCCTGCGCAGGATAAAACCCCAGAATATCTAGCTTTACATCAGCAGGTAAAAGCACAGTTTTTAGATCAAGGTATTCCAATAGTTACTCGCCTGATGAATGAAAGTATCCGTAATCAGGCCTATTCATTGACCGGTACGCAACTCACAGAAGCAATGGTTGATAAATTCCTGACAGTAGTCAATTTGCAAAGCTATATTCTGGATTACAGTGTTACGGTCGCTCAAACCCAGAAGAAACAAGCCCAGCAAAAACTGATTTTAACTTTACTGGTGGCACTGATCTGTTTGGTTGCGGTTTCTTTTACCATGATCTATGCGCGCAATCATGTTTTTATACCGTTACTTAAAGCCAGAAATACCATTCTTCGACTGGCACAGCATCAGGTTATAGAGAGTAAACAGACACCATTATCTGCTAAGCCAATCACCTTATTAGACGCCCTTAAAGAATTAAAGCGGGTACTACAGCAGCGTGACGCACTGGAATTTCAGCTCAGAAATATTGCCAATACGGATAATTTGACGGGTGTATCTAACCGTTTGGCTTTAGAGGAATATATCCGTTATCTGGAGAATAAGCCGAATCAGTTCAAGCACACTGGCTTAATCATTATTGATATCGATGACTTTAAGCATGTGAATGATACTTTTGGGCATATTGTCGGTGATGAAGTCATTAAACTGATTGCAGAAAAATTGCAATTGAATGTAAGAGCTTCGGATTTAATTGTTCGTTATGGTGGTGATGAATTTTTGGTTTTAATCGAGCACATTAATTTTCCGGAGGCTTGGGCTATTGCCAATAAAATTCTTCAGGAGATTGGTAGATCTGAACTGTATATTGCTGAATTAAACCAGAATATTCGTATTTCTGTTAGTGCTGGAGTAGTGGTAGGGGGAGCATCGTGGATGTCACTACTGGAAAAAGCCGACAAATCATTATTTCAGGCTAAGGCAAATGGTAAAAATAAAGTGGCGGGGTGATGCCACTACTGCATTTTGAATTTTAAATCATTTCTGCTTCTTGAGTATCAACATCTTCTAGATTTATTATTTGGCTATGAACTGTATCATTGCATGTGAGTAAAACTCTCTTTTCTATTTCTAATGATAGCGCTTTGCAACGTTGCTGGATAAAATTTTCATAATCATTAGTCCAAATCCCATAATTATTGATATTGATCAGATGAGTGAGCATATGATTTTGTAAACTAGGGTTTTGCTCTCTAAACTTCGTCATATATTCGGATGGTGCTTTAGCACCAATTTGTCTTTTATTTAAAAAATCATCTACGATTGTAATATTAGCAATATGATTACTTTGAGCTTCTCCAATACCCTTTTTACTTAAATAGGCTTTAGGGAAGAAATGGTGATAATTTCTACTATTAGCTCTATGAAGCCAATCGTTATTAATGTTTACGATAGCCCCATCAATAAATGAAACGGGTCTGTAATAAGCTAATATACATAACATCGCTTTTATATAACTACGACCTGCATTAAAACTACCATTTTTACGTATAAATTCCGGTGAAGTATCAATATACCACTCATATTCTGGTTGTATATTTATCAGAATTAAATCAATTTTTTTAATATCTTGAGCTAATTTACTTTCAACAGAACTTGAATATCTCCCCCCTAAGCTAATCCGCCAAAAAAAATCTTCCAAATATTTCTGTTTTTTATCTAATGGTTTATCTTTGTGGTGATAAAAGAAATAAGCAAAAGGGGCAAGTAATGCATTGTAGGGTAATAACTTTGAAACAGGAATTCGATAATAACCTTTTAAATAATCAACGGCTGCTTCAATTGCTTTAACTACATTATCCCAAATATTAATGAATTGAACTTTTTCCAAACGAAGAATATTTTTTCGGTTACATTCTTTGGTAATAATTAATGAAACTATTTGTAAAACTGTAGCATCAGAAATGGTGTCATATTCCACATTTTTTAATGTAGCAACTAAATTTTGAAATTTTTCGGAAAGGTCAAACTCTTTCTCTGAGTCAAAAGTTTTTGCAACCATAATTTCAAAAAGTGATAATGGTTTACCACCAACATTAATTCGAGTAAAAATTTCAGTTGCCACGTCAATAGAGGCTTCTTTAACTTCTATAAGCGAAAAATTATAACTTTGAATAATTTGTTTATATTCATCAAGTAGTAAATGAAATTTAGAATCATATGTCACTAGAGTAGATAGACCTGAATTAATTAAATCAGTAAGGCTTATAAGTATCAACTAAAAAGTAAACATGTATTCATTACCAAAACCCTTTGAAATCTGCCCAACCCAACGCTCTATTTGATCTGCCTTCATCACCTTAAAATCCCGCCAGTTATACTTCATCTGCTTCC
>NZ_VOYP01000052.1:0-17673 GCF_013420235.1 Acinetobacter sp. YH01022
GCACTGGAAAATGGGATGTTTACCATCGGTTGGATAATGGGAGCCGGATGAGCTGAGAGGTTCATGTCCGGTTCTGCGAGGGGCTAAGGGTGAAATTCCCTTGGTCTACTCACCCGTATATTCAAACCAATTCAGGTTGGGTCTATACCGCCTTTATTATTGATGTGTTCTCGCGAGCAATTGTTGGATGGAAAGTATCAACACGGATGAATACAGACATGGTGCTCGATGCACTGGAGCAAGCATTGCATGATCGAGGCATGCCAAAGAACGTGATTCATCATAGTGACAGAGGCGTGCAATATCTTTCCATTCGTTATACCAATCGTTTAGAAGCAGCAAATTTACGAGCATCAGTCGGTACGACCGGTGATTCATACGATAATGCTTTGGCTGAAACGGTGAATGGCTTATACAAAACAGAGGTGATTGAATATTTAAAAGCGGATTGGCAAGGTTTAGCGGATGTACAACTTGCGACACTAAACTGGGTAGATTGGTTCAATAAAAAGCGTGTACATAGTGCACTAGGTTATGTGTCACCTTTTGATTTTGAAGCAATGTACTATGATAAAATTAACCCATTAGGTCAGGTGGCCTAACTTAAATAAAAAGTCTCCGACAAACCTGGTACGGTTCACCCATTTCTCGATTACTCTGCTTATGTAAGAAAGTTAATGGGTTGTTTTACTTGCTGAAAATGTGGTCGGCGTCTGATCCCTAATCGGCTTAAAGCTGGTTACTCTTTATCAATAAGTATAAGGGCTTGATATCTCTGCTTCTTGTGCTGATCTTTAGACAATGAAAATCATGTGTACTTCCTTATGCAAGACCTATTGGAATCATCTGCATCGTTTCATCATGAATTGTCAGTTGAGCTTTAATCGTATGGTATTTTTTCTTAGCACTTATAGAATTTTTTTCCGCTTTTTGGGGAATGCTTCATTGCCATCTCAGTGGCATCAACAATAACAACCTCCCCATCTAAGCCTTCACTATGAGATAATTTCCTAGGCAAATGAAACTTATCATATTTTATTAAAATATTTTCGATCTTTTGGATGATTCCACATGCATTAGATGCATGTATTTCATGGCTCATAGCGACAGGAAAAAGTGTTTGATATTTATGCCAATAACGTAGAGTCATTAATGGTTAATCTTTCGGTAAAAGGCTAAAAGGTCTGCCTCGTCCGGTATTTGCTTGGCTTATTTTTAATACTTCGAGCACTTCTAAAAAAATTCTAGGTTGTATTCCAATAAGTCATTTGAATTGACTGCTTAATAATATTTTAACTTTTGAATATTTTATGTTCCTATAATAATAGAACATATCTTTTCTGTATGAATGAAAATACTCAACTTATTGAGTATTTTTGATTTATACAAGATATTCATTTTGAGTAATAATGTTTTTATAAAGTGGTTAAGATGAAGGATTATATAAAAAATTAATTATTAAATAAATAAAATATTGCTGTTAAAATAATTTGCTAAGATAAAAAAATAATATATTTCACAATTAAAATAATGTGATATTTATCGCATAAAATAATAAAAACACAAAATTATACACAATATTTTTGTTAATACGGTCTTTTATTTATATATTGTGGATTACAATATGACCATTAATAACAATGAATAAAGAATATTTTAATTATGAACTTTAATCTCACTATACTATCGATCTCCTGTGGGACTTTACTGTTTTCTACATTGTCATTCGCAGAATTGATCTATAAAGACGTTGTTGATCAACAACGTGAAAAAATTGTACCTTTAATTAAACAAGGCCAGGTGGATACTGGATTACAAAAACTCAGGCAATTATTGGGGCGCTATCCCAATAATCAAAAATTGATTGCTGATTTTGTACTAATGGCTTATGAAAATAAAAAATTTGCAGAATCAGATATTCGCTACCTGAAGGGTATTCAAAGTCAGCAATTTCCAGACTATGGAAAAATATATGTTATTAAGGCACTACGCGACTTAAAAAAATTTGAGCTTGCAGAAAACTGGGCCAAAAACTTTGCCAAAACCGATTCTAATCAACAATGGATCGTGTGGGCAGGAATATTACAAGCAGAAGCCGGTAAAAAGGCTCAGGCGAAAAAAACCCTTTCTCAAGTTGATATTAATCAAGTCGAAGCAGATTATTTAGCACAGCTTTCCTATACTTACCGGATACTAGATATGCCTGTTGAGGCATTGAATACGGCTAATCTGGCTCTTGAAAAGAGCAAGGACATGGGTACCGAGGAACAGTATGCATTAGCATTGCTGAATAATGCAGATTACGCTAATGCGGAAAACTTTATACAAAACAGTAACTCATTAAAAGAGAATACTGATCTCAGAGCCAATGCCAAAATTAGTGAATTTTCTCAGCGGATTCAAAATGCTGTGGAATATTATAAACTTTCAATTTATCGAGGACGAAAACAGCCGTACCAGCAACTCGATGAAGTGCTCGCAGATATGGAGCAATACGAATCACAATTGCCGAATGATTCCAATTGGAAACGCCGTTTTTATTATGAATACATCTATGCCTTAAACGAGCGAAATCGCTCTAAAAAAGTTTTTGAACAAATTTCAAAAACAGGAGTGCCTCTAGAACAGATGCCTCCTTATGTGCGTCAAGCTATTGCAGATGCTTACTTTAAGAATCAACAACCTCAAATAGCTGAAAAAATTTATAAAAGCTTATTGAATGAAAAGAGCTATGCTCATTTTGAGCTATATGCAGGCTTGTATTACTCATTAATTGAACAAGAGAAATATAAGGAAGCTGATCAATTACTCAAAACGATGGACAAGGCATTACCTACTTTCCAATACAGTAATGCTAAAGGTGTGGATAAGGTTACTCATGATGACCGGAGTGAATATTTAGCTTTAGTCGGGCTTAATTACGCCTATCGTCAAGAATATGCTAAAGCAGAACAATACTATGAACAATTAATTGCAAAAGCACCGAATAACGTTCTTTTTCAAAATAATCGTGCATTCATTCAACTTTTGCGTGAAAACCCACAGCGTGCAGAATGGATTGTATCTCAATGGGATGGAGTCATACCTGTAGATGAAGGCATCCGGATCCGTCATTTAGAAAATCTGCGAGCTTTGGAAAATATCCAGCAATGGCGTCTGCAAAGTACTGAACTCATGCAAACCATGCCTGAAGATACGACCGTAATAAAAAATAAAAAACAGCTTGATGACCGTAATCATGCCTCTATTCAACATCAGAGTAACTTTTCAGAAAGTGATTCTGATAACTCGGCTTTACTTAATCGTTTGAAGGGGAACCGTGAGCAGGATCATTTTACCCGCATTCACAGCCCATGGTTTTTTGATAATTATCGTACTTATGTAGATCACAGTTTTCGTTCTGGTGAATATGATACGGGCACAATTGAAGATCAACGCGTAGGTTTAGGACTGGAATGGGCATCACGTCGTAAAGCAGTGAATATCATGTTGTCTCAGAGTATCGATAATCCACAAGATCAAGACCGTTTTGGGATCAAGGCCAATTGGTCACAATGGCTGAATGATCATTGGCAGTATGCATTCGGATTTAATAGTCAGGCGGATATTCCATTACAGGCCATCCGAAAGGGCAATGAAGGTAAATCTTATACTTTTGATTTGAATTGGCAACAGCATGAATCTCGTAAGGCGGGTCTGGTCTATCTGTTAACTGATATTGATGATAATAATACACGCCAAGAGGTTTCGGCATACCTTAAACAGCAGATTTTCCAGGCTCCGCATCATATTACCAGTTTGACTTTAGCGGGTTATTACAGCCAGAACAAAGATGTCATTGTGGACTATTTCAATCCTGAAGAAAGTTATAGTGCAGAGTTGCATTTACAGCATGAGTGGATTACGTGGCGGAGATATGACCGCAATTTTACTCAAAATTTTGAAGCTACCGTTGGGACTTTTGGACAAGATAATTATTCCGCGAAGCCAATTTATAACGTTTTTTATGGACATGATTGGCAGGTTTCCCGGACTTGGAGTCTGAACTATGGCATAGGATGGGGAACTCATCCTTATGATGGTGAAGATGAAGAAAAAACTTATGCAACAGTGGGCTTTAAAGGAATTTTTTAATGAAACAAGTGATGAAAACCTTACTTTCTGCTGTCATGGTAACGGTCTTCGCCGTTCCTGCGACGGGTTTTACGCAAAATATAACCAAAAATACCACTGAAATACCTGATAACTTATTTGTTACCATTACTTTTCATGATGTTCGAGATGATGTTGCCCGTGAAGGAGATCGGGATCTTTATGCAATCAGTACTAAAAATTTAGGACGCTATTTTGCCTGGCTAAAACAGGAAGGCTGGCAAACCATCAGTTTGCAAGATGTATGGGATGCTCGGCAAAAGAAAAAGAAATTACCAAAAAAATCAGTGTTATTGACCTTTGATGATGGCGCACTCAGTAGTTATACCCGGGTTTTTCCATTATTAAAACAGTATAAATATTTCGCTGCTTTTGCTATTCCGACGAGCTGGATTAACGGGAATACCAAAGATGCTTATGAAGCCTATGGTCAAAATAGCTTAATGTCCTGGGATCAAATGCGTGAAATGCAGCGCTCAGGTCTGGTAGAGTTTGTTTCACATTCGGACAATATGCATAAGGGCATACTTGCCAATCCACAACAAAGTATGCAGCCTGCAGCAATTACACGTCAATTTTTACCAAAATATCAACGTTATGAATCTGATCAAGCTTATCAAAACAGGGTTGTAGAAGATTTACAACAATCCAAGAAAATTTTAGACACTGAATTGGGAATAGATACACGCGCGATATTCTGGCCTTATGGGGCGGTGACCAAGGAAAGTGAAGAACTTGCAGAAAAAGCTGGTTTGCCTATGTCATTTAGCTTGGGCAGTATGTCAACCCTTGCTGATTCGGGGCAAACCTATCAACGTGCCCTAGTAATGAATAATCCAACCCCCGAAATGCTGCATGCAGAAATGCTGGATTTTTTAACTTTTGCAAGCGATATCCACAAACAGCGGAGAAGTTATATCCGTTTTGATTTGGCTGAAATGGTCAGTCCTAATGACAAAATTTTTGATCAAAAACTGGGGCAATTCTTAGATCAGATTAGTGCATTACAAACCAATACTATTTTATTAAAAACCGTAGCGGATGAAAATGGGGACGGAAAAATAGATGTTGCCTATTTTCCTAATCGTCAACTGGGTATGCGTAAGGATTTATTAAATCGTACAGTTTGGCAAGCACGCACCCGTGTGGGTAATCGGGTGTATGCTGAATTACCGATCAGTTTACAAACGAAACAGGGACTCAATTTTGCAGATCTTACTGCGGAATTAGTTAAGTATAATTCTTCAGTTGAAGGTGTAATGATCGATATTGGAGATGAGCTCGACTGCGCGATACAGAAAAAGACTTGGGATGGGGAATGCGCTGAAAAAATAAAACAGGTTTTTGATATAAAAGATCAAGCTAAAAAACATGCAAAATATTACACCAATATCAGTAATAATTATCAAACTGTTTTGAAAATTACCTTAAAGGATAAGCATGTAGATGGATTAATGCCTTTGATGGAATATAGTTTAAATAATAATGATTTTCTTTATATTGAATTTGATCCGGTGAAAGATTCTGGAATATTTAAAACTTTAGAAAAACAACTGGAAAAATTAAACAGTATACAAAAACAGTATTTAATCGTGAGTTTTACAGTAAATCCGAATGGGAAAAGAAGTGATTGGAAAGAATATTCACAATATTATCAGGAATTAAAAAAATTATCCGTACAAAAAATTGGGATTAATAATTATCAATTGAAGGCTGGACAGCAAGTTCAAGGACATCTTTACCAAGATCTAAGTATTAATACCAGTCCACTCACTTATCGTAATCCATATGAAAATAATACTGCGAAGGGGAGGAAATAATGACTGATTCAAGTTTATTTCAAATGAGTGACGTATATTTTGGCTTTGCTTTTTTCTACCCATTATTTATGGCGTGGCTTTGGATTGCGGGGGGAATCTGGTTCTATTTAAAACATGAACGCAAGCAACCATCGTTACCTCATCCTAGCGAACATGGATGCAGTATTATTATTCCTTGTTTTAATGAGGCAGCACAGGTTAGGGATACCATAAAGTTTGCCATGCAAACACAGTATCCGGATTTTGAAGTCATTGCAGTCAATGATGGTAGTCGAGATAAGACTGCTGAAATTCTAGATGAGCTTTTGCAAAAATATCCAAAACTCAGGGTTGTCCATTTGGCTGAAAATCAGGGCAAGGCCTATGCTTTACGTGCCGGTGCAATGGTGAGTCAAAATGAATATCTAGTTTGTATAGATGGTGATGCATTAATCCATCCTCATGCAGTGTTATGGATGATGCATCATTTAACAAGATATCCACGGGTTGGGGCAGTCACTGGGAATCCTCGTATTTTGAACCGCTCCAGTATTCTGGGCAAAATTCAGGTGGGTGAATTCTCTTCTATTATTGGATTAATTAAACGTGCACAACGTACCTATGGACGCATCTTTACTGTTTCAGGCGCAATCGTTGGTTTTCGTAAAACGGCACTAGACCGGATTGGATATTGGCGCGATGACATGATCACGGAGGATATCGATGTATCATGGCGCTTACAGTTCGATCATTGGGACTTGCAATATGTCCCAAGAGCATTGTGCTATATCTATATGCCTGAAACCTTCAACGGCTTGTGGAAACAGCGTTTGCGTTGGGCACAAGGAGGAGTGGAGGTTTTATTTGCTTATTTACCAAACTTATTTAGGTGGAATCGACGCCGTATGTGGCCTATTGCACTAGAGTCTATTATCAGTGTGGTTTGGGCATATGTGATGTTCGGTATTATTATCTTATATCTATATGGCCTATTTTTTTCTTTACCCGGAGAGTGGGCAATTCAATCTCTCTTTCCACAATGGTACGGGATTATTCTGGGTTTAACTTGCCTGATTCAATTCTTTGTTAGCTTATATATTGATAAACCCTATGATAAAGCCCGAATCTTCAGAAACTATTTTTGGGTCATTTGGTATCCACTGTTCTTCTGGATTCTGACTATGCTGACGACTGTGGTTGCATTACCTAAAACGATTTTCAAGACTCAAAAACGTGCACGTTGGGTAAGCCCAGATCGTGGATTTAGAGGAGAGCCAGAAAATGACTAAAGTCTATAAATATTATTTAATTGAAGATGAATCAAAATTAGAACTACCAGCGTACATTGATCAACCTGAATATGTACGTAATAAAAGCTTGGGTTACAGTTTGCAAATCGTGGGTTGGTTTATGTTTATGTGGTTATTTATGCCAGTGTTGACCCTATTTTTATGGTGGTTTGAAAGTCAAACCATTTATCAGCAACTGGTTATACAAGCCCAACCCAATAGCCCATTAAGTTTAATCAATATTGTTGTGATGATTTTAAGCTTTATTGGCGTGCTGTTGCTTTGGGCAACTTATAACTGGGCCCGCTTTTCAGGTAAGGATCGTAGAAAAGCTCCATTAGCGGTCGCGGTACCCCAACTTGCCAGCAGTTTTAAGGTGAATACGGCAGATATTATCAATATGCAACAGGCCAGAAATTTAACCCTTTATTATAATAATAAAGGGTTACTGGAATTCTTTGAGACTAATCACCAGTTAAAAAAGCGGATTTCAGCTTAGATGGTTGAGGATGTTCCTCTACAAAATCATCGGGGTAATAACCAATATGTTTTACCCCGTGTTTTTCTAAAAACTTGATGGTATCCACAATTTCTTCGGTGGAAAGTTTTTGATTATTTCGCCAATTCAACGCCTGAAGTTCAAAAATCGTATGACTCAAATCTGGGTCATATTTTTTTGACCGTTTTACGAGATCCAAATAGAATTGTTGATGGTCATCCGCTTCTTCCATATAGGGCATCGCCATAATGGCATTGTAGTCATAATATTGATAAGTACTGGGCATGGATTGGCTAAACCAGTTTTCACTATGAGGCTCTAAGACCACAGGTGCATACATATTGCGTGCAGTCAGTAGATGAGGTTGTTGCTGTTTAATGATTTTGGTAATACCTGCAGCAAATTGATCCAGATAGGCTGTTTTAAATTTTGCAAACTCTAATTGTTTGGATTGCCGAGGCTGTTTTAATAATTGATCTGCACCAAATCCCCAAGCCCGATACATATTTTGTGCCGGAGCAGAGCTGTCTTCATAATCATTCAGCGTGACATCATCATGGTAGAGCACACCATCTACTGCATTTGATTTGATAAAATCTAAATAAATCTCGGAAACATATTGCAGGTTTTTCGGATCAAATGGGGATACCCGAATATAGCCCTGTTTTCCGCCGTTGTTATGTGAGACATAAGTCAGTTTGTAATTTTTTGGAAACTCCCACGCCATTAAGGGCAACCAGGCATAAATATGCTTGACCTGGGTCTTGCTACGAATCTGGCTGACAAGAAGAGGAAAAAGATTGTCTCTGGTCGGGATGTGGCGGTTTTTAAAGTACACCTGATTGGCTGAACCATTTGCATCGGGATCGGCAAAGGCTTGCAAGAAAATGGTATTGGGTTGAATCTTGTTAATACGTTGTAATAAAGCCTGAAGATTTTCTTGCTGCTGTTCTTTATTTTTATCATATACATAGTCAATATCGATATGCATGATACGCATCTGATCGATTTTGCTGGTTTTTTTTAATGGCGGCACAACTGATTTTTGTGTCATATTTTGCTGCACAATTGCATCAATAGGATGTGGCTTGATCTGTACGAAATCTGCAGCCTGTGTAGCCAATGGCAGACAGGTTAAGCTCCAACAAAGACAATGGCTAAGCCTGCTCTGGTATAAATTTTTTAAATTATTCATTATTATACTCACATTTCTTGGTTATAGAGTTTTAAAAAATATCAATGGGTTGTTTTATTATTAGCTCATCCTGTTAAAGGGTGATCAGGCATGAATCAAATCATCAATCAGCAGCTTTTTCATTTTAAATAACGTTGCTTGTGCATGAGAATTCTGCTTAACAATCTCGCCTAAATTTTCAGGGTGAATTTTCCAGCTCACCCTAAACTGGTCTTTACACCAGCTAGATTGGCTCTCGATTCCTTTTAGCGTGATGCTATTCCAGTCATAATCAATCTCGGTCTGATTTTCGCATTCAATGATTTTTGCTTTTGCCGTATATTCGTTTGTGGCAATCATGTGACTATACGGAAGACTAGAGTAATACCATTCACAGGCTGCTTTGGCATTTTTTCCAAACCACAGGCAAGGATAAATAGAGGTCGTCATTATTATGCTCTATATAGGTCATATAAACAGATAATGTAGCGCTCTACCAGCATGACTCAAGTGAGTTTGTGCAGGCTAATTGTTTAAAATTGATTCAATTTAAATGAAAAATGCAGCCGATGAGACTGCATTTTTTAGCTGGTAAAAATTTATCTAGATTCAATCATTTGTGATATTAAGACTTGATGAATCGGTTAATGGACTAGCTTTAATATTTTATCTTAAATGGACCAAGCTGCATGGCAGCTATCTTAAATAAGCACGATTAAAGTAAACAGGTTTGAATACGCACTTTCATGTTCAATGCCTGTTGCAGAATAAAGGCTTTCATCCAGTTGACCTGTTGTCCCATCGGATTGGTTTTGATGGCTGTCTTCAAGAAATCCAAGTTGGCCTGATTGAACAGTTGTGTTTCAATGGCCTGTTCAAGCTGAGCACTACTGGCTGTCATGGGCAGGCTCACCAGATAAAATGCCTTGGGATAGTTATAAAAGGCATACAACAAGTTAAAGGCTTTTTGATCGGCCTTAAGATTGCCTGCACCAATTTCATAGCTGCGATCCTGATTGCTATGGGTGACACCAATTAAAAAATCAAAATGATTATCCGAAAGTCTTAGTCCAAATTGCAGCCCAATCTGGTCAGCGGTGAGCTCATGTTGCACAAAATTATTCAGGATGGAGCCATCCTCTCCCCAAGGTTCTTGCAGCACCAGTAAATGTGGATTGTGCTGATAGATGTGGCCTGCAAGCTGTGCCTGTTCCAGGCTGGATTTCACGGATTCAATAGTATGGTCTGGCATAGGTATAATTCAAAAGAATACAGGAGATGGGAGAAAGTTTAGTTACTCTATGCAATTTTCAGCATGAATTACATAGATGTTTTAGAGGAATTAACAATCAGATTAGATTTTGTACATTTTAATGTTGGCTTGCGGTAAGGATTATCTCTGAATACAATAATAGATCATCATTTAAGTAAATCATTAATAAAAACTTATACTCTTTATTAGTTAAGCTTTATATGAGAAATATGCATATTAATATAATAAAACAAGCAATAGATGTGATAACTAAATCTCTATAATGAATATATATATTTTTAAAAGTGTAATAAGTACACGTTGATCTGAGCTGGTGTTGTCAATGTCCATAACTGAGGAAAGACTTACTCATCTTAAACAGCTTGAAGCTGAGAGTATTCACATTATTCGTGAAGTGGCTGCCGAATTTGAAAATCCGGTCATGTTGTATTCTATTGGTAAAGATTCTGCAGTGATGCTGCATCTTGCTTTAAAAGCCTTTTATCCTGCAAAACTTCCATTCCCGCTATTGCATGTCGATACAGGCTGGAAGTTTAAAGAGATGATCACCTTCCGCGATAACATGGCGAAAACCCATGGTTTCGATTTGATCGTGCATCAAAATAAAGAAGGCGTTGAAGCAGGAATCAATCCGTTTGATCATGGTAGTTCTAAATATACTGACATCATGAAAACCCAGGGCTTAAAACAGGCTTTGGATAAATACGGTTTTGATGCTGCCTTTGGCGGTGCGCGCCGTGACGAAGAAAAATCACGTGCCAAAGAACGTGTTTACTCGTTCCGTGACAGTAAACACCGTTGGGATCCTAAAAACCAGCGTCCAGAACTTTGGAACCTTTACAACGGTAAAGTGAACAAAGGCGAAAGTATTCGTGTGTTCCCGTTATCAAACTGGACTGAACTTGATATCTGGCAATACATCTATTTGGAAAGTATTCCATTAGTACCACTTTATTTGGCTGCAGAACGTCCTGTGGTTGAACGTAGTGGCACACTGATTATGATTGATGATGAACGTATGCCTCTACAAGAGGGCGAAGTTCCACAAATGAAATCGGTACGTTTCCGTACTTTAGGGTGTTACCCACTTACGGGTGCAGTTGAATCAACTGCCAACACCTTGCCGGAAATTATCCAAGAGATGCTCTTGGCGACCAGCTCAGAACGTCAAGGTCGTATGATTGACCATGATGAAGCAGGCTCGATGGAGAAGAAAAAACAGGAAGGTTACTTCTAATTTTTCGATCTGAACCCGATTTCTAAAGTATGTGGAGTTTGAGCGATGTCTCATCAATCTGAACTGATTAGCCAGGATATTTTGGCGTATTTAAAACAGCACGAAAATAAAGACTTACTGCGTTTTTTGACCTGCGGTAACGTGGATGACGGTAAATCGACTTTAATCGGTCGTTTGCTTTACGATTCAAAATTGATTTATGAAGATCAATTGCAAGCCGTAACCCGTGACTCGAAAAAAGTCGGTACGACTGGTGATGCACCTGACTTGGCACTTCTTGTGGATGGCCTGCAAGCTGAACGTGAGCAGGGCATTACCATTGATGTAGCTTATCGTTATTTCTCTACTGAAAAGCGTAAGTTCATCATTGCCGATACTCCGGGGCATGAGCAATACACGCGTAACATGGCGACAGGCGCGTCTACCTGTGACCTTGCTATTATCCTGATTGATGCGCGTTATGGTGTACAAACCCAAACCCGTCGTCATACCTACATTGCAAGCTTGCTGGGTATTAAGAACATTATTGTTGCAATCAACAAAATGGACTTGGTTGAATTCTCTGAAGCGCGTTTCAATGAAATTCAGGCCGATTATGCCAACTTCGTAAGCCAATTGGGCGACCGTAAGCCAAGCAATATCATCTTTACGCCTATTTCTGCATTGAATGGCGATAACGTGGTGAATAAGTCGCCAAATACGCCATGGTACACGGGCGAAACCTTAATGGGTACGCTTGAGTCTGTAGAAATTAACCGTGATACCGCGAAACGTGATTTCCGTTTCCCTGTTCAATATGTTAACCGTCCGAACCTCGACTTCCGTGGTTTTGCCGGGACGATTGCGCTGGGTGAAATCAATGTCGGCGATACAGTTGTGGCTTTACCATCGGGTAAGACTTCAACAGTGAAAGAAATCGTGACTTATGATGGCAACCTTGAACATGCTTTTGCTGGTCAAGCGGTGACATTAACGCTGAATGATGAAATTGACGTATCACGCGGTAATATGCTGGTTCGTGCAGATCAGGGCATTCCTGCCATTTCACGTTCGGTTAAAGCGACTGTGGTATGGATGGCGGATCAACCGCTGGTCATTGGCAAGTTGTATAACATCAAAATCGGTACACAAACGGTTCCTGCCAAAGTGACTGGCATTAACTTCCGTACCAATGTAAATACACTTGAACAAATGCAAGTGGATCACCTTGATCTGAATGCGATTGCCAATGTGACTGTTGAATTTGATGCGCCAGTGGTCTTTGACCGTTATCAGGACAGCCGTTACACCGGTTCGTTTATCTTCATTGATCGTTTGAATAATGTCACGATTGGTGCGGGTATGGTGGAAGAGTCTGTTGAATGGACTGCACATAGCAACCCTGTAACAGCGGAAGACCGTGCGGCACGTTTGGGTCAAAAACCTGCGTCAATTACGGTATCGGCCAAAGCACTGGAAAATGCGCAAGCGCTTGAAAACTTGTTATTGCAACAAGGTATCGTGGCGATTGCAAAAGCTGATCTTGATGCCGCGCAAGTTGCACTGCTTCGTGAAACAGGTATTGCAGTCATTACTACTGTTGCAGAAGGTACAGATGTAAGCTTCGCACAAGAGTCGGTTGAAGAACTGGCTGAGAAGATTGTGGAATTGGTTCGTCTGTAATAGATTGATCTAATTTAAAAAACCCGCTGAAAGGCGGGTTTCTTTTTAATTATATTTTCATGAGTTGTTATGAAAAAACCTGATCAAAACTTAGATGAAGATTTTACTTCCAATCATATTTTAAAATTAGAAATAAAAGAGCTTAAAGCTGTATATGAGCGAAGTATTGCAACTAGAGACTTTGAAATACAGCAACTTCAAAATAGAAATAATTATTTTATTATTTTCCAAGGCGTAATGCTTTCAGGAGTTCTGATGTGTGCTGAATTAGCAGGAGACTTTCACTTGGGAGATTCTAGGCAGCTAACCGATAAAAGTCTTCTGCCATTTGATTTGGTGTCTTAAAATCCAAGCCTTTTTGAATTCTTCGCTGATTATAAAATAACTCTATATATTTTGTAATATCCGCTTTGGCTTCTTCCCTTGTTTTGTAGTTGCGATGATGGACTAGTTCATTTTTGAGTATGCCCCAGAAACTCTCTATCGGTGCATTATCAAAGCAGTCGCCTTTTTTGCTCATTGAACCCTGAAAATCAAATTTCTCAAGTAAGTTTCGATATTCATTACTGCAATATTGGCTGCCTCTATCTGAATGTACAATGAGATCTTTAGCAGGTTTCTGATTGCGAATAGCCATATTCAATGCATCACAAACAAGCTTGGCTGTCATGCGCTCATTTAAGCTATAGCCAACAACCTGTTTCGTGTAAAGATCTTTGACAGCTGCCAAGTACAACCAGCCCTCAGCCGTCCAAATGTAGGTAATGTCACTCGACCACGCAAGATTAGGCTTCGTCATTGAAAACTGTTGCTTGAGTAAATTGTCATAAATAGAACGGTTGTGATCACTGTTCGTGGTTCTTTTGAAACGCTTATGGCGCTTACAATACAACTGATTTGATTTTTTTATTTGGCGCACAGCATACGTACTTATTTTGATACCTTGCGCTTGTAAATGCTTGGTTAATCGAACATAGCCATAGCTTTGTTTGGTTTCTTCATGGGCTATTTTGACCAAAATTGTCTGCTGATTTCGCTGAATTGATCTTTTACTCATGCCTCGCTTTAGCCAATCATAAAAGCGAGAAACGGATACACGAAGTAATCGAGCCATTAAAATAATCGGAAATAAGTGGCTTTGCGATTTCATATAGGCGTACCTCACTGACTTTCTTTGGCAAAGTACGCTGCTGCCTTTTTTAAAAATTCACGTTCCATTTCAGCTGTTTTGAGCTGTTGTTTAAGCTTCTTATTTTCTTCGAGTAAGGCGTTTAGATCGGGCGAATACTGTTTTGTGCCTGCTAAAGTTCCAGCCTTTGCTTTGTTATTCCAGTTCGAAAGGGTTTGCATTGAAATGCCAAGTTGTCTAGCGGATTCCGATACATTACCTTGGTTCTCTTCAATGGCTTTTATGGCTTCAGCTTTAAATTCTGCGGTGTAAGTCTTCTGTTTCTTGCTCATGGTAAACTCCTAATGAGTATGTATAGTTTACCAAGTTAAACCCTCCTGTTTTTTAAGCACACATCATTCTGATGGCATCAGCTAGTAAGCCATTAGCTGAGTTTTTCATTTGCTTATTTTGCGTTTTCTTTTCTATATATCAGACTAATATTGCTGCAGGTGCAAAGTATTGGCAAGAATATTGGGAATTAAAGACTTCGAAATCTGAAAAAGTATTAAGGGAAAAATTTGATAAATATATGGAAATTTATAAAGAAAATTTAATTAGAAGAATTAGTAATGAAATTGAATATTTAACGATACTAGGTATGTATGACGAAAAAATAGAGAAGTTAAAAGAAGAAATAGGGAAGATAAAGGATGGTAAGTATATATTTTATCACCTATTCGAGTTTTTAGAAAAAGATGATCCTAGGTTCAAAGATCTGGAGGAGTTTAAAGAGGATTTAAAGAAAAAAATAGAAGAAAACGAGAAAAGTTTTGATCCTATGTTTAAAGATTCAGTGAACGTCTTTGATCTTATTAGTAACTTTTTAGTGTTGAGAAAGTATTCTGTAAGTCGTATTCCTATTATTGTTGGAATCTGTTTCACTGTGCTCTGGATTAGTTTATTTGTAAGCACTATGAAATTTGGTGGTGAGAACTTGATGATAGTTAAAGGTTTTACGATAGAGCCTAATACCCATTCACTCGTTGATGCTGGTGAGTTACCTAAATCTGAGTTAGATAAAGAAAAGACAAATATTATTAAAGTCAAACAGATTGTAGAATAACATTTGCATTTAGCTTAAAATAAACTAAGATATATCTTATATTAATTTAAGATTAATCTTAAGATGTCAATCCAAGATCTCATTGCTGACGCTGAAAGCAAACCAACGACGCGTAAACGCCTGTTTGAAGCCGGACAGATGAAGCTCTTGGTGCTGCATTTCATTGCCCAATCCCCAAAGTTTAGTTACGACATTATCAAAGAGGTGGCTGGTTTGGTAGGCGGGAACTACAAGCCGAGCACAGGCACCATCTGTCCGACGATTCACTATCTTGAAGAACATCACTACACAGAAGTGAAGCTGAGTGAGGATGAGCGCAAGCAATATCACATTACAGCCAAAGGCCTAAAACATTTAGCTGCGCATCAAGACGAAATCAATAAAGTTCTCGACCGCTTTAATACGCGTAAGCAAATCCAGAACAACGAACACTATGTCGATATCAAACGTGCGATGGAAAACCTGAAAACTTCATTGCGCCTTAAGATTCAACATACCGAACTGAACCCAGAGCAAATCCGTGAAATCTCCGGAAAGATTGATCAGGCAGCAGTAGAAATTGCACGTATGTAATTCGATTCACGATTTAAAAAGATTAGGTTAAATGATGAAAAATAATTTCCCAAAATTCCACCCAAAACATCTGACTTGGCTGATGCCACTTATCCTTTCAGGCATTATGAGCGGAGCAATTTCCTGCTTTAACATGTTGCTGAATAAAGGCTTGGTTGATGGCTTCTTTTCTCTGTGGCTACATGCATGGAGCTTGTCATGGCTGATGGCATTTCCACTGATTCTGGTGATGCTGCCATTGGTGCGTAAATTTCTAATGCAATTTGTAGAAATGCCCAAGTAAAAAATGATTCGGTTTGATTTAAAAACTGTCAAAACCATACATATAAGAGACGGGATGAATATATAAGATTTAGTCCCATTTTTTTCTCAGCCAGATCACTAAACGGGTCAAAATTAGCAGTACGGCAAAATAGATCTGAAAGACGGCTGCAAAAATCATGATCCAGCCGCTATTCCCCGGGGTCTTTCTTGCATCAAGCTCAATGATAAATACCAAAATTGCAACCACAATTTCAAAAACAATCACAGTTTTAAATAGCCAGACCCACGGAAAACGCAACAACCAGGTCAGGAAAATAACGCCTAAACCAGGGAACAGGCAAAATAGGAAAATGACTTTTAAATCCATAATAATTGAGTATTTTTTATTGTGGGTGTGGGGCTAACAATATATTGAATAAAAATAGAAATAAAGCAATGCACTTGAAAAGACTATGCAATATTCAATAGGGTATTTTTATCATGTAACCATAATAATTTTAGATTAGTTCATTGAATCAACAATGCATTTCATTTCATTCAAACTTTTTACCCCTGCAATCCGTTGAATGATTTGTCCGTTTTTAAAAATCAGTGTAGAAGGCAAACCGTAAACGTTATAGCGCAAGGTCAGAATCGGGGATTGATCGACATTGATCTTACCGAATTTGATCTCGGGCTTTAGTACAGCATAATGTGCTGCCAACTGTTCAAATACAGGAAAATTTTGTACACACGGGGCACACCAGTTGGCATAAAAACGAATCACGGCAAATCCTTCAAACCATTCAAAGTCACTATAATTATCTTCATTGTATTCAATGACGGCTGACATAAACTTCCTGATATTTTCCCAATTAATGCTTAGACCAAGTCATGCTTAATTCTGCATGACCCGTGTTTTTATCCATAGCTTGGCTGATGATTTTAAAGCCCTGCTGCTGATAAAAATTGACCGCTGCGGTATTTTCAGTATAGACATTTAAATGCAATTCATCACATTGCTGTTTAAAAAAATCAATCAAGGCCGTACCGTATCCCAAACCTTGCTGATGAGGCGCAATAAAAAGTGCAGCCAGCGCTGATTCTGATCTTAATAAGGATGCAAAACCTGCGACAGTTTGATTTTCCTTGATCACATAATTTTCGGCTAAAGGCAGGTAAAGATCACGCATCGGAAGCAACTGCTGTTCCCAGTAAGAAGCAGGAATAAAATCATGTGCCTGTAGGGAAGCATTGAGCCAGATGTCTAAGATAGATTCCATATTCTGCATTTCAGCTTTTTGAATAGTTGCCATGCGCTCATATCATTTTGCTGAATAGTAGGCAGATTATACATAAGTCCACAGTTATTCATTCCCGGCTATTTCTATGTTCAAATAGAATAGTAAATGGCGGATTCAAGCGGCAAGTGCAACAGTATAAAAACCAGCCATAACTTCACTCGGTGTATGCCAACCTAGTGTTTTTCTAGGACGATGGTTGAGTGCAAATTCTATCTGCTCTATTTGTTCGTTTAA
>NZ_VOYP01000053.1:0-17507 GCF_013420235.1 Acinetobacter sp. YH01022
GTATTTGGATTGTCACTGCTTGCTCCAAAGTTAACATGTTGAGCAGTCCAAAATGACCGCTATATTAACCAAGGGGGTCAGTTTTTAAATGCCATTAGGGGGTCATTTTTACACTGCCGCTAACATTAGCGGCCGCTTTTATGCAGCCAGCGCTACGCAAAAAAAGAATTACCCCGTCCTCATCTGTCCAGCAACCGGGATTACCCAGAATTTTTATCATGCTTTTGCAGAATGGTTAATCACACAAGGCTATGAGGTTTTGAGTTTCGATTTCCGCGGAATTGGTCGTTCTTTACATGGTCCGCTTAGTCAATCTGAAGCCAGCATTATAGATTGGGGTAAACTGGATATTCCCGCTGCAATAGAAACCTTGTTATATAAAACTCAAGCCGATCAGGTCATTTTAGTTGGTCACAGTGCTGGCGGTCAGCTTTTGGGTATTGTGCCTAATCATGAAAAAGTAGCCAAAGTTGTTGCGGTTTCAGGTTCAACCGGGCATGTTAAAGGCTTAAAGGGCCGCACCAAATTGCTGGCTTCTGTCATGTTTAATGTCCTTTTTCCATTGGCTCGCATCACCAAAGGTTATGCTCCAACTCAAGCAATTGGAATGGGAGAAAATCTACCTAAAGATGTCACCAAACAATAGGCACAATTTTGTCGTAAACCGGGTTATGTGATCAATGCGATTGGCAAAAGCGTGTTTGAAGATTATCACACTCAAATTAGCTGCCCGATTACGGTACTGTGGTCATCGGATGATGAAATTGCAACGGAAGCCAACGTAAAGGATTTATTACGCCTGTACCCGAATGCCGATACTCAAATGATTGAGCTAAAACCAAAAAGCTACGGACATAAAACGATTGGTCATATGCTGATGTTTAAGAAGTCTCATCAAAATTTATGGTCGGTGATTGAAAAAGAACTCTTGGCTTAAGCATTTATACATCGCCAATTTTAGAAAATTATGTTCTAATACAATTAGTTTGAGATGAGCCTCTTACAGTATATAAGCTTAGATCTTATATACGACTAGCCCCTAACCATGGGGCTTTTTAATGTCTGAAATTTATTACTTGTATATTATGGACAAAAATAATGGCGTTCTATAATTTTTTATTTAATTCAAAATCCGGACATTAAAGGTAAATCTAATTTTTTTAATTAAAACATACCCGGTTTCGTCCACTATTTTTGGCTTCATATAAATGCTTATCTGCTATTTCCAAGGCACTCATAAACTGAGATTCAGTTTCTATTTTAGCCGCTCCAAAACTTGCAGTAATTTTAATGTCATGAATAAAAATTTGATCTTCAACCTTTTTACGTAAACGCTCAACTAAAACCCATGAAGCCTCCTCATTTGGACTTTGCAGCAAGATAATAAATTCTTCCCCACCAAACCGCCCAACAATATCACCTTCCCGAATATTAAATCTGCATATATCGGCAAATGCGTATAAAATTTTATCTCCCACAACATGTCCCCATGTATCATTTATATTCTTAAAATTATCAATATCACACATCACAAGATAAACTTCACCATATTGTTTTTTCTCAAACAGGTCTTTGGTTTTTTCCAGGAAGCCATTCCGGTTATACAATTTGGTTAAAGGATCTCTCAACCGCTCTTCATTAAGGCTAGTAAACATTTCTTTTACAGCTACGGCCGAGAGAATAATGGCAAACCACAGACTGATAAAAACATTTATAGAAATCAGCATCATCCACCAAGTTGTGGTCGCCACGGTCATATGTTGCAGTTCTTGAAGATACACAATGACTATTAAAGCTCTAATAAAGGCATAGATAACGACGAAAAAATAACTCAAACACAAAAGTTTTTCTAAAGCATAGGTTTTCTTAAATAAAACATATACTTTTGGTAGGGCTAAAGCTTCCAGGCATAAAATCACCACACTAACTATGACCACTCGTGACCATAAATTCTCATCGATATAGGTGAAATATAGAAGTAAAGTTATACCCGCAATAATAAGGCCAGAAGAGATCCATCTATTTAATTTTGCATTAGCTTTTAAGAACATTCCATGTACGACTGCCCAAACCCCACCTATATACAGAATTGCAAACCAAGGCGCTGTTAGCCGTAGTTGTGTATTTGTCATCAATGTCTGTGTAGCGAATGCTACAGATAACAGAATACAACCAACTCCCATCCACATTAAATACTTGGGTGCTTTAAACCTTAAATATGCAACAATAAAGGCCGTACCAATCAGAATTAAGCAAATTGGGTAAATCAACAAGAAATAGTGAGTAGCTGGTAGATTCACGGACTTGAACAACCACTAGAACTGTGTAGTTTTTATTCTAAATTGTTTAGCTAAACTTATTCAATAAATATTTATTTTTAATAAGAAAATATTAATTGATTATTTTTAAAAACTGAGTCATTTTTTAAATGCTCTTTTCATATTCCATCTCAACAAAATATTCGCACTTTTATTTGATATTTAAAGTCATTGTTCTATTAGAGTGCTTGGAAATATTACTTTTCAGCAAAGATCAGACGTTTGTATAAATTCATTGAGGCTTTTAAAAAGTCCAGAATACCAACTCTCTATACTTGTCATTACTCCAAAAAATAAGGGCTGATAAATCAGCCCTTATTTTCAACTACTTATTCAATCAAGACAATTGAGCAGCAGCAATTTTCTTGGTATCGATGTCTTTAGCAGCATCTGTATACTCGCCCATCTTGTCGAAGTTCAAGTATTGATAGATGTCAGCAGACATGCTGTCAATTTGAGCTGCATATTGTTGATATTCTTCTGGAGTTGGTAATTTACCAAGTACAGCAGCAACAGATGCAAGTTCAGCAGAAGCTAAGTAAACGTTAGCGCCTTGACCTAAACGGTTCGGGAAGTTACGAGTAGAAGTCGATACACAAGTTGTGTTCGGAGCTACACGTGCTTGGTTACCCATACATAATGAACAGCCTGGCATTTCAGTACGAGCGCCAGCTTTACCATAAATGTTATAGAAACCTTCTTCCATCAATTGGTGCTCGTCCATACGAGTTGGCGGAGCCAACCATAAACGAGTAGACAATACGCCACCAGGTACTTTATCAAGTAATTTACCAGCAGCACGGAAGTGACCGATATTCGTCATACATGAACCAACGAATACTTCGTCAATCTTAACGCCTTGAACGTCAGAAAGAAGTTTAGCGTCATCTGGATCGTTCGGGCAGCAAAGAACAGGTTCAGTGATTGTAGCTAGGTCGATTTCATACACTTTAGTGTATTCAGCGTCAGCATCAGCTTTAAGAAGTGATGGATTCGCCAACCATTTTTCCATGTTCTCAACACGACGAGCCATAGTACGCGCATCGCCATAACCTTGAGAAATCATCCATTTCAACATCGTGATGTTAGAACGGAGGTATTCAGCAACTTTCTCTTCAGAAAGCGTAATTGAACAACCAGCAGCAGAACGTTCAGCAGAAGCATCAGAAAGTTCGAATGCTTGTTCTACTGTTAATTCAGTTTCCATTTCAGTCAGGTCGATTTCTAGGATACGACCAGAGAAAATGTTTTTCTTACCTTTTTTCTCAACAGTAAGATCGCCTTCTTGGATCGCACGGTAAGGAATCGCATGTACAAGGTCACGTAGAGTGATACCAGGCTGCATTTTACCTTTGAATTTCACAAGAACAGATTCAGGCATGTCTAGTGGCATAACACCAGTCGCTGCAGCGAACGCTACAAGACCAGAACCTGCTGGGAATGAAATACCGATTGGGAAACGAGTATGTGAGTCACCACCAGTACCAACGGTATCTGGAAGAAGCATACGGTTTAACCAAGAGTGAATAATACCGTCACCTGGACGTAATGAAACACCACCACGGTTCATGATGAAATCAGGAAGCGTGTGTTGCATTTGTACGTCAACTGGTTTTGGATACGCAGCTGTGTGACAGAAAGATTGCATTACCAGGTCAGCAGAGAAGCCCAAGCAAGCCAAGTCTTTCAATTCGTCACGAGTCATCGGACCAGTTGTATCTTGAGAACCAACAGTTGTCATCTTAGGTTCGCAGTAAGTACCTGGACGAACACCTTGACCTTCTGGAAGACCACAAGCGCGACCTACCATTTTTTGAGCTTGAGTGAAGCCTTTACCAGTATTCTCAGGTTGAACTGGTGTACGGAATAAAGTTGAAGGTGCAAGACCTAAAGCTTCACGCGCTTTACCAGTCAAACCACGACCAATGATCAGGTTGATACGGCCACCAGCACGTACTTCATCTAACAACACTGGAGTTTTAAGCTCAGACTCGGCAATTTGAGCGCCATCTTTGAATGCAGTTACTTTAGCAGCAGCATGGTCGATTTTAAGTGTGATCTCGTCGCCCATGTTCATGTTGGTAACGTCAATCTCGACTGGTAACGCACCAGCATCTTCCATTGTGTTGAAGAAGATCGGAGCAATTTTACCACCTAAGCAGTAACCACCGTCTTTTTTGTTCGGGATGTGAGCAATTTCGTCACCAAAGAACCAAAGAACAGAGTTAGTTGCAGATTTACGAGAAGAACCTGTACCAACTACGTCGCCTACGTAAGCAACTTGGTTGCCTTTCGCAACAAGTTCTTTAATTTGGCTTAATGGACCAACTTCACCTGGTTTTTCAGGATTGATGCCATCACGTTCGTTTTTCAACATCGCATTTGCATGTAATGGGATGTCCGGACGGCTCCAAGCATCTTGAGCTGGAGACAAGTCATCAGTGTTAGTTTCACCAGTAACTTTGAATACAGTTAATTTGATTTCTTCTGGAACGTCTTTACGGCTAGTGAACCATTCAGCATCAGCCCAAGACTGCATAACAGCTTGTGCATTTGCATTGCCCGCTTTCGCTTTGTCAGCTACGTCATGGAATGCATCAAATACAAGAAGAGTTTTTTTCAATGCATCAGCAGCTAAACCTGATAATTCTGCATTGTCTAAAAGTTCAACTAAAGGCGCAACGTTATAACCACCAAGCATAGTACCCAGTAAGTAAACCGCACGTTCTTTAGAAACTAATGGCGAAGTCGCTTCACCTTTTGCCACAGCAGCTAAGAAAGCAGCTTTAACATAAGCAGCTTGGTCAACACCTGCTGGAACACGATTTTCAAGCAAGTCAACTAAAAATGCTTCTTCTCCAGCTGGTGGATTTTTTAATAGCTCAACCAAGTCAGCTGTTTGAGCATCGTCAAGTGGCTTCGGTGGGACTCCGAGTGCGGCACGTTCTGCAACGTGTTGGCGGTAAGCTTCTAGCACAGTGTTATTCCTCTTTTTTAAAAAATTATTTACGAATTCCAGCTTATGCAAAGCTTCGCAAATAATATGGACTGCTAAATTTTACTAAAATTCCAGTTAAAAGTTAATGCAACTACAGTGTTTCTTTGTGATGCCCATTATTTTATAGCTAAATAATGGGCATATCGATTACACAATAAGCAAATCCTTCACTTTTAAAGCTTTTTAATGATGAAAAAAGTTACTTTTAATGGAACATTCAACACAAAAAAGACAACTCCATGTTGCCTGTTTTGCTTCTATAAAAATATTCAACCTTAGTGGACAGTGGTGACTGTTAAATATTGAGCTAATTCTGCACGATTCCCGGTAAATTTAACTGCACATTCATCTTCAAACAGGCCTTGATATTGATTACTGGCGAATGAAATATCAACTAAATAACGAGGATAATGCTGATCTGCCAACTTTCTGCGCAGAAACACTTTATCTCCCACACTCAGGACATAATTTGCACCACCAATAATTGCTACACCGTGCTCATCTTCCAAGAGCAAATCTTCATGATGTAAGTAGCCAATCACATCCATATTTCTACTCCAGTCATTATAATTCTTGATTTCATTATTCAATAACAAGATAAGCTTTTCTATATTTTTACTTAAGCAAATGTGACAATTTATTTTTTAATTTGCTTAGGCTATTTTATGCATCAATATAAAAAACCGTTCATTAGAACGGTTTGTAATTTGGCATTTTGTCATGCGGCGTGGCGATACATTTTTCAGTAATTTTCTGCTTGAACTGATTACGGCTTGCTTCCGGATCTTTATTAATTTCATCTATAGGAAATGCATAGACCTGTTCAATAATATCCAGAATAAAGGTTTTGGTGATTTCATCTTCAATCTTGTTGGCGTGTTCTATAGCGGCCTCTTTGGTAATGGTATTTTGACGATCATACATAATATTGTTTGCCGCATTACCCATACTCGTACAATAGCCTTTCCACTGCTCTTCAGGTGTTAGCGGCTTCTTTTCAGCACAGCCCACCAAGGCAACCAATGCCATCAAAGTGAATAACTTTTTCATCAATATTCTCCTATTGCCCCCTATCATAATCAAAGTTCATGAAAATACGAAATCATCAAAACAAGATATCCCCAAAAATCATGAGCAAACTAAAATCAAGTACATAAAAATAAGCTCTATTTTAAGTTCATGGTTTTAAAAAAGACTTTGAATTGATTTTTTTATTTTTAACTGATCTTTAAGTTATTAATTTAATTAAATATAATTATTAAGTTACAAATTTAAGCTATAAAATGCAGCAATAGGTAGCTATTCATTTGCATAATTTCAAACATAACTGTATGCTTAAAGCCAACTAGAAAAATAGTTTGCTCTGGTAAATCTTCTTGTATTTCGCAGTTTTAGTCATAATCCTTCGTTTTTCAGATTTAAAGTTCCATTCTTATTTTCAAGTTAAATTATCTGGCTTTTCAATAAGCTAAAAACATTTTTAAGGATTTTATTATGTCTAATACTGTAAAAGGTACTGTTAAGTGGTTTAACGAAACTAAAGGTTTTGGTTTTATTCAACAAGAAAATGGCCCTGACGTTTTCGCTCATTTCAGCGAAATCACTGGTAATGGCTTCAAAACTTTGGCTGAAGGCCAACAAGTTGAATTCAGCATCGCTCAAGGTCAAAAAGGCCCGAATGCTGTAAACATCGTAGCACTATAATTTAAAAATCACGCTTGCCGACTGCAAGTATGATTTAAAAAAGCGAGAGTTAAACTCTCGCTTTTTTTTGAGCTTTATAAAACGTTTATGCTCTACTCTACATTATGGTGTTTTATTGCATCATTAATCTATCCGCGTTCAATAGCCACCAATTTTTTAGCTGTAGATTGCTTTTCGTTAGATTAAGTAAAATGGCTCATTAACGAAGTGGAGCAGTAAACGGACTTTTCAATCATGACAATAACCATCGTGTAAATTGCCTGCTAAAGCATAGCCCTGACAACTCCCCCATTTGATTAAGTGGCTCATGACTGGGCTGGATTAATCTAATTTTTATCGAAGCGCTACAACGGATAAAAACAGGACACTATGCTGTATATTGCTCATGATATTAATGAAACCAGAATAAAAATGATGTGGAAATATGTTTGCATTCATGTCCCAATCATGAACAATGATGAGCCCATGATTGAATTGGGCTTTTCTTTACTCTTCAACTTCAATCGGATCGCCATCTTCAGGTCGTATATGACGAGTTCCATCATCTGCAGGGTCAACACTTGAGCCATCTTTAGTAATGGCGTTGTACATTTCATCCTCTTTCTTATCGTCGATAAATTCTTCATCTTCGAAATCTTGAGGCTCATTATCATCGTCAAAATCTAAAGGCTTTTCTTCATCTATCATGACAATCCATCACTAGTTTGATCAATCAAATATCATGCTCAAACATTCGACAGTGTTATTCAATAGTGAACTATCCTTATTTGTGTAACTGATGATGAGATATTTTGTTGTAGCTAAAACCACAAACGCAACACTTGTCTTTAATTCCGTAATGATGTAACAAGCTGTATATGGTCTACACTGCTAAAAATAATGCAAACCGATGTTGATAAAATTTTAAATATAACAAATAGTTGAGAATTTATATTCTCAAGCCATTAGAAGCGCCAGTTATAGAACACGTCTATCGCACGTTCTAGCGATTGGCTCGCTTCCAGATACAAGCGTTTATTCATTTGATAACGCAAGGTCAATTTATTCACCGGTGTAAATACCCCTACACCATAACGGATGAACAGATCCGGTGTAATATAACCTGTCACACTGACCTGAGTATCGTCTCCCGTTCCCTGTGCATCCAGCGCCAGACCACTCAGACCAAAAGTACGTCCAATCTGGTTGGTGAGAGCGCGTGTACCGCCTAAGCCCATACTGATTCCGGCAGCAGCAATGGTATTATTGACATCGGACTTAAAGCCCGCTTCCTGACTGATACCACTGGCACCTTCATTAATACGGCCGGTAATGATGGCATTTAAGGCTTCTTGTTCAGACAATCCGGCATCGTTATAGACCTGAATATTCGGACTGGTTGCTGTACCTGTTACACGCACCCCAACCAGACTACCCTGTACGGTCTTATTGGCATCGATATCCAGGGTCGGGTTATATAAAGGACCATTAAAACGTGCAATCGCACGATTCAAATCTAGGCTTTGTCCATAGGCTTCAATTTTTACCCGTTGACTGACCCCAATTGCACCATTAGCACGCATGGCGGTTTCAAGTCCGCGTTGTGAAAGATACAAACGTCCGGCCAGTGGAATACGACTATCAAAGCCCTGGAAAATCACCTGATTACCTAAATTAACCATGACATCGGCACGGATATCCCAAGGACGGGCTGCCCTTAATATTGCAAGCTGGTCTTGTCCTTCACGCACAATTCGTACATCTGAAGATACATTGATTACCGGTGCGGAAGCTTCAGGCATCGAAATTAAGGCACGTGGTACATCCACCTTACCGTTTAAGCTTAATTTCTTCTTAAACGGCAGCACATCTAAAGACAAATCCGGCGTAACTACGGCGGTAATTAACGGCGCCTGACGCATAAGCAGATTTTCACCTTTTAAATGCAACTGAATGCGGGGATCATCTTTCCAATTTACACTACCAGTCAATGCACCTGCACCTTGACCACTATTAAATGCACCGTTAATGGTAGCGTGATCCTGGCGAATGGAAGAATAGACCTGAATATTGGTTAAATTCACCGGCAAGGAAATCATGCTGATCGCACCATCTTTCAGGCGCATTTCACCATTCAGCAAAGGCTGCGTTAAAGTACCGCTAATTTTTCCGGCAAAAGACAAGTTGCCCGCCAGGGAACGGACATCTCGCATAAACGGTTTAAAGACTTTCAATTGTACCTGATCGAAGGCGATCTCACCGCGCATCGGCATCCTGTCTTTATAAGGGTCGATAATGACATTGGCATAACCGGTACCAATTTCAGGGGTTTTAACATCTAAACGAACCTGTAAACCCGCAGCAATACTTTTTGCCACCACAGCAATTTCATTATATTTAAGTGTAGAACCCATATCTTGTGGATCTTCAGCTGCCAGCCCAATCACGCCATTACGGCTAACCAGTCTGGCATCAATTTTTGGCTTGCTGCCTTGTGCCCAGGCTGCTTTGGTATAACCATTGACCTTACCGGTAATTTCCAGACCTTCTGGCATAAAGGCAGCAAAGTCATTTAAATCGACATTTCGGGTAATAAATGAAACATTACCTCTAGTTTTACTGACCCGAATCGGTTGGTCAAAACACAACTGGCTTTGTTGACTCGACCAGCAATGTGCTCCGACAAATAATTCGCTTTTGGCAGAACTGTAAATCACCGAGGCATTTTGACGTTGTACCAAACGTGCACGCAAGGAGTCAAAATCACCTTTCTGGATTTGTCCCAACCAGTCATTCTGTGCATTAAAACCACCGGCCAATTGCACATAAAATTTAGACAGTCTGTTTTGTGCCTGTACTTTCAGGATATGGGCCTTACGCGTTCCGGCCAGTGAAATTTCACCCTGCTGAATCTCACGCCTACCACTACGCAAGTTTTCCATTTTGGCAGTCATCAAGGTCGGGGTCGACTCAGAAGTCGGCAGCTCGCCTTGTACACGTAATTTTTTAACACTGAATAACTGGTTAAAACCGAAATCGTCTACCGCCAGATTGGCCGTCGCTTGCAGGCGTGGTTGTGATTGCACATTTAAATAGCCATAAGCACGGCCACGAAGTCCACTGTATATTTCATACAAGGCCGGTGCATTGATTTTCAGTCTTAAGTTCTGGGCATTACCAGTAGCCTGAACCTGATTTTTTGCATAAGAAAGATACAAGTTGTTCGCTTCAAACTGTTGTGGCAGGAAGCCTTTTTGATTTGAATTAATCACCATCGCTAGATTTCCTGTTCCGCGAACAGGTTTATTGTTGATGATACCGGCTATATTCAGTTTCTGGATATTAATACGTTTTAAGCTGTCTGACCAAACCCCTTCAGTTTTCACGTTACCGGATAATTCACCGCGCACAGACGAGACAAAATAATGCGGTTTAAAACGTACTAAAGAGGCATTGATATTCCAGCCCAAACCATTTTTAAGATAGACCAGACCACTGGCATAAATTTTTCCGGCAATACCTGAATGTTTCAGTTCATCGACTTTAACCAGTTCAGGTGTACCGGAGATCTTGAACTTGAGCATGCCTTCGCTGGCCGGAATTTGACTGGCATTGAGTGCGCCATCATAGTTGACGGCAAAACTTTTAAATGCACCACCCGCTTTTTGGGTATTAAATAAAAGGGCGATGGTGCTACGACCAGTTAAGCGTACTGTTTCGTTATTATTTTGCTGCGCCAGGCGCCCGGTTAAATTAATCGCATTCAAATGAATAATCTGCTGATTCGGTTTGGCAAAACCATTGGCTTTTACCTGACCATTAAGCAAATTCACCGGTGCAGCTGCTGCAACAGTTTGCGGATTAAAATCTTTGGCATTGAGAATGGCATTCCATTTAAATTGACGTTTTTTGGTCGGAAAATCTACTTTAGCACTACCGCTTAAACTGCTTTTACCTGCCACATAACTAAAACTCGGGATATTCAAGTCATTATTTTTGAAATTAAGCTGGGCGGTATACAGACCTTCAGGCAACACACCCTTATCATTTTGGGTGACCGCTGTAGCGACATGAATATCCTGCTTGCCTTCAACCAGCGCCAATTTGACATCGCCCGATTTACTGCTTAACCAGCCTACATAAGGCACGGCACGATCAATATTTTGCCAAGCCACATTCAGCAGCATCGGATTGAGTTTTTTGCCTTTTTGTTCGGCCTGATCGAGCTTTAGATTCCATGTTTCATAACGGTCAAAATCTACCAATGCGGTTAAATGCAGACCATTTTGCAAACGGCCTTTAGAGGCAATTTTGGCATCCAGAGTTGGCGGTAGAAAGTCTTGGATGATTTGCGGAATCAGTTTATCTTTGGGATTAATTTTATCGACACGGCCATTCATGTCCCAGGTGACATGATCTTTCCAGCTCACCACGCCTGCAACATTCACCGCACCACTCATCAACTGACCATTTAAATTGCTAATGTCGAGCTGATGTACCAAGTCGGTATGCATACTGCCGTTATATTGACCTTGCGGAATATTTTTACCGCTTAAATCTGTAATGGCATCGATATTTAAACGCTGAATATCACCATTAAATTTAGCCACGCCATTTTTGGTATATAGCTCTTGTTCCTTCAGCAATGGCCAATGATATTTTTTAAAATTTAACTCGCCAAACATCGGCACATGTTTGCGTACCGGATGCAGTACCACCCAACCGGTTAACAGGTCTGGGGTATTGGTCGCTACACCGGCCTGAATCGTATCTAAAGATCCAGTTGCAACTACTTTAATATCATGAATATTTAGATTTTTATGCAGTGCAGGTATGTTCAGATCACCCACAGCATGTAAAGGGTATTTCCCTTCAAACTTCATGTTGCCCGTAGCATTTTTCACCGAAAGATAGCCCATATCCATTCGGGAATCTTCGAACTTCAGTTCAGTACCTGACCAAAGTGCGTCATTCAGGTGAATATCGTGAAACTTTACACTTGCCGAAGCAGTCTTAATCAGCAGATGATCGACATCTGCAGTGTCTAGACGCAAAACAAAGGGCAAACGGATTTCATTAAATTTAAATGGTTTATCACTCGGTGGATGTTTGGTGATAATTTGCAGATTACGTACATCGGCACGATTTAGATGAATTTCTTTTTTAAGAATGGCACGCCAGCCCAGAGTGACATCTGCTCGGTCAATCTTCACGTCTACAGGTTTGAGCGTGACCAAAATATTTTTTAGGATAATACCGCTGAGCAGATTGCCGCCTTCATATTCATAATGAATAATTTGCTGACGCTCTAAAACACGGTCCAGTAAAAACTTGCTGCCTTTATCGGTACTAAACATCACGGCGAAAGAAGCAATCAGCAACACAAACACGATAAGTAATGTGAATAGCACACTCCTTAAAATACGACGCTTTTTCGGTCTAGGTGTTTCCGTTTCCGGTTGCTGTTCTACTTCAGCCATAATACTCTCTAAAAACTAAGATTTATAAAAACCAGTATTTATAATTGTGAACCAATAAAGAAATGCAGACGTATTGGATGATTGTCATCAGAAATACCTGAAGCAACATCTATACGAATAGGGCCAATTGGCGATGCCCAACGCAGCCCCAAGCCCATACTGTATGCAGTAGGCGTATTGAAATCTTTATCATAAGCATTGCCGACATCGCTAAAAATGGCTGCACGCCAACCTTCTTTAAATTGATAGTTATATTCAAGTGATCCCACAGCCAGAGCCTGACCACCGATTTTAAATCCATTTTCTTCCGGCGATAGACTTTTATAGTCAAAACCGCGTACTGTCTGATCACCACCAGTAAAGTAACGCAGGTTATAAGGCACCTTGCTAAAATCTTGAGTCAAGATATAACCCAAATCGCCACGCCCGACAAACTGGTGACTATCATTTTCACCCAATGAATAAATAAAACGCCAGCCTGCATTGAGAATGGCCATATCAGCATCAGACAATAATGACTCACTGCCAAGTTCGACCTTATAGGTCTGCTTAAAGCCTTTACCCGGATTGACCCGTTTATCGCTGGTCGCAAGTGATGCCTCATAACCCAACAATAAAGATTGCTGCTGGTCATTGGCATTGGCAATAAAGGCATCCGGAATTTCATTGGTATTAATGGTTCCCTGTTGGGTAATCTGATCCAAACGATAACGGAGACCAAAAGTATGTTGCCAGCTACCACGCGGTCTTTTAATAATTCTGTCAGCACCAGCCACAGCAGATTCAATCTTCAGGCTATTCCCCTGTGCCACGTCATCACGTTCTTCACGTTCATAACCGCCAACGATACTGATGTAGTCATTGATAGGATCGTGATAGGGAATATTATAACGTCCATCGATAGACTGGCGAATTTGCGACACTTCCATGTTGGCATCAAAAGAATGTCCACGGCGGTTGACGATGGCACGGCGGTACTGAGCACGTAATCGTGCTCCTGTATCGGAACCATAACCTGCCCCCAGTTCTGCACTATTTAAACGATCAGCATTTAAAGTCACGATCACTGGAACTTTCTTCTCTTCACGTGCCTGAATTTTTAAACGCTCTTCTTCAGATTGTTTGGTTTCCTGCTGTGCACGCATCTGACGAAGATTTTCATCCCCTTCAGTTTCCTCTTGACCCGCAAACTGGGTTTCATCGGCTACAGATTGGGTGACTTCTTTAGCGGAAGCGACCCGTTTTTTATCCTGAACGCTAGCCTCACTTTCAGATATTTTTTGCTGATCGACCAAAGCCTGAATATCGGGCGGCAGTTCCAGCGCTTTCTCAACTGGATCTGGATGTATTGCATCCACCAGAGTGTAATTAAAATAACGCGAGTTGGTGAGGTTATTGGCTAAACCATTGACACGCCAGAAAGTATAATCGGCACCATCCTCCCAGGAAACCATGCTTTGCAGAACATCCATATCAATTGGAAATGGCTGTGACGGATCACTCATGCGGAATTCGACTGGGCCTAACTTGTAGCGTTCGCCCGTTTCATAGCGCAGGTTCACATCGACAGTATTTTGTGGCTGGGCTACTTTTACATCATGCAGGCGCCAATAGCTGTCAAAGTAACCGTTGTTGGTTGCGGCATCGCTAATACGGTTTTTGGTTTCCTCATATAGACCATGGTTGAAAATATCCCCTACATCCTGATCGGGCAAAAGCCGGATCACCTGGAACTGGGGCTGATTTTCTCCTGCACCGCTAAATTCAATATTCTGTGCTTTAATCTGTACCGGTGCATTTGTCGTTACTCTGACCCGAACACGACTTTCACTGAGTTTCTCGAATTTAAATTCGGCATTATAAAAGCCGACGGCTTGTGCAGCCTGATTTGACAATGTCCTCAGCTGCGGCAATGCTGAGGGGAAATCACTAAAAGATTCCCGGGTAAAACTGGAAAGTTTAGCTCTGATATTTTCTTTCAGATTTTCCATAGCCTGTGCATAAGCTTTGGCTGAAACGTCGCTACTATTTGGTGTAGGGACAATAATCACATCGGCACTGATACGATCCAGCTTGGCAGTATTCAATTGACGCGGCGGGCGTATTTTATATAACCAGCGTTTAAAGAAATTCGGTTCTTCAATTTCATCAGTGGGGGCCAGTTCAGGTAAAGTTTTACCGGCTGCATTGGCTTCAACCACAATCTGGCTGTCTGCCTCAATATTCGACATCAACTGATCGATATTTACCGGTGCCTGATTAATTTCAACCAACTCTTGTTGTGTGGCATCAGAAACCGCTACCTCTGTGCCCTGACCGGCACGATATTGCTGGGCTTCTCGTTTCGCCTCTTCAGCAACCCGAAAAATTTCATTTGCCATTTCTGCATTGACAGGGGTTATCGGCAGTTCTTCCAGATCCTCAAATTCAATCGGCTTGAATTCTTCCAGAGGCTGGGTTGCCTGTTCTTGCTGCTCCAGCATTTGCAGGCTATCAGATTCAGTCGGGGTTTGCTGAATGTTGTCTGGTTTTTCCAGTTCTGCACGGCTGCCCACACCCTCCTGCTGAATAGCTTCATTTTTGAGTTGTTGCTGAAATTCTGCTTCAGTGATGGTGCTATTTGGCTGAGTCACTTGTGCAAAACCCTGTTGAGCCATTAACATGAGTAAGATACTGAGTCCGAATCGTTTATGCTCATTGTTCCACTGTAAAATGGAATTGACGCTTAAAGTAAGCGTCGTCTTTTTAAAATTCAGTTTCGAAAGCATAAAAAACTCTAAACTCATATAATATTTGTAATGGAAATGCCCAATGAAAGCTCGCTAACAAACTCAAATCTATTGGAATTTTCACTAAAGTATAGGTTAAAAACATCATACATGATTTTTATAGTGTTTTACCAAATGCTCACATTTCTTAATAAAACTTAATGAAGTCCACAAACCATGGAAAAAAATGAACATCTCTTAGGCACACGCCGGTTTTTACCGATGTTTGTCACTCAATTTTTTGGTGCCCTGAATGACAACGTGTATAAACAAGCCTTATTACTGGTCATTACCTATGGTTGGATTAACCAGCAAACTGCCAACGTAAGCACACTGAATAACCTTGCAGCCTTGTTGTTTATTTTACCCTATTTCATTTTCTCTGCCACAGCCGGACAGATTGCCGACAAATACGAACGTTCACAACTTGTACGGGGCATCAAGATTCTCGAAATCGTGATTATGCTGATTGGCTCGGCGGGTTTTTTACTCGGTCATTTGTGGCTTTTATTAGTGGCTTTATTTTTAATGGGTACTCACTCGACTTTCTTCGGACCAATCAAATATGCCATTTTGCCAGAAATTTTAAAGCCCAATGAATTGATGTCCGGAAATGCCTTATTTCAGTCAGGAACTTCAATTGCCATTTTAGTCGGGATGATTTTAGGCGGTGCGGTCATTTCTGCCTCGGACGGCAATTTGTTGTGGATCAGCTTAACGATTGTGACGATTGCCTTGCTGGGATATTTTTCCAGTCGTTTTGTCTTAAAACAAAAGGTGACTTCACCAGACGTACACATTGACTGGAACTTTTTTAGAACCAGCTTTCAAACCCTGGGTTATGCCAAAAGTTTACCAATCGTGTTCCTGATTTTACTCGGCAATTCCTGGTACTGGTTTTATGGCGCGACCTATCTCACCCAAATTCCGCAGCTAACTCAACAAAACCTGCACGCCTCTGAAAATGTAGTCAGCCTGCTATTAACGTTCTTCTCTGTCGGGATTGGCATTGGTTCGTTATTGTGCCGCAGAATTGGTGGTACAGAAGTCAATTTGAAAATGGTTCCGATAGGAGCGATTGGCTTAACCGTGTTTGCTTTTTATCTGGCAGCGAGTTTGGCTTTTGTACCGGAACGTAGCGGTGAATTGCTCAGCTTGAAAGATGTCTTTACCCAAGGCTGGAGTTATTACCATGTCATGCTTGCTGTGACATTACTTGGGATTAGTGGCGGTTTTTATATCGTACCGCTTTATGCCATGATGCAGGCTTTTTCGCCGCCATCACATCGCGCACGTGTAGTTGCTGCAAACAACATTCTCAATGCCGTATTCATGGTATCCTCTGCAATATTCTCCATTATCATCTTAAGTGTACTTAAGATTGATATTAAAATACTTTTTAGTATCACAGCGATTCTAAGCGCCATTTTCACTACATGGCTCTTGTTTAAGCTCAAGCCCATGCTTGCAGCACAGCAACAAGATGCTTTAGAGGATTAATTTTATGCGCCAATATACCGGTATTGACAAATTTATTCATTCATTTGACCAGGCACTACGCAGCCTGGTTCCGGGCACAACCTCTGCGCACCGTGAAAACCCGGGGAATGAGGTTGAAACCAAACTCGGTGTCAGTGAAGCACGCCATGTGGCCGGTTTAATGCGGGTCAATCATAGTGGTGAAGTGTGTGCCCAAGCGCTTTATCATGGTCAGGCATTAACAGCCAAACTCCCGAATGTACGCCGTGAAATGGAACAGGCTGCAATTGAAGAACAGGATCATTTGGCCTGGTGTGAAGACCGCTTAAAGGAACTGGATAGCCACACCAGTTTGCTGAATCCAGTGTGGTATGGCCTGTCTTTTGGCATGGGTGCGATTGCCGGTATCGCCGGCGACAAATACAGCCTGGGTTTTGTGGCAGAAACAGAACGTCAGGTGAGCTTGCATTTACAGCATCATATCAGCCAGTTGCCTGAACAGGATGAACGTTCACGTAAAATACTGGTGCAAATGAATGAAGATGAATTACATCATCGTGACACGGCACTGAAGGCTGGCGGTGTAGATTTGCCAGTACCGGTCCGTATTACCATGACCGCTATTTCTAAACTGATGACCAAGACCAGTTATTATATTTAACCCGAATTACGGATAAGAAAACCGCTTGAAAAAAAGATGGTTAGAGCCATTTAGAAAGTTACTACACAAACCAAAGACTCTAACCACCATGTTTGATTTTACAGAAATCTTCTGTGTTAT